>RECT01000124.1 GCA_007693875.1 Spirulina sp. DLM2.Bin59 | reverse complement strand
GGTTATCTCCGGTCACTCCCCCACCTCGGCGGATGCCAGGTGGGGGTCATTGAAGAACAAACCTTTAACTCCGACGGTATTGCATCCCTGGCAACTGAATCACCAAGTCCAATAATTCTAACTGGGATAGGGCCGGGGATAGTTCGCTGATGGGTAGGCCCGTGATCGTCACCAGTAGATCTAAAGGGGTGGGTTCTGGGGGAATTGCCGCCCACACCTGTTGCAGGAGGGGATCTAAATCGGGAGGTGGGGTGACGGGAGCCGGGATCGGGGCTGGGGCGATGGCTGCGCTAGGGAGGATCCCCTCTAGGGAGAGTTGGCCCCCCGGTAGATCCAAATTGGGAATTTCCCCCAAAGCCTCCAACAGCGGTTTAACCCCTAAAATCAACTGCGCCCCACTGTTGAGCAACTCCAAACAGCCCAAGGATTGGGGCTGATCTAAAGAACCCGGTAGGCTATAGACATCGCGGTTAAATTCTGCCCCATAGCGGGCGGTAATTAATGCCCCCGATCGCTGGGCCGCCTCCATCACCAACACCGCCCGACTCAACCCGGCAATGATCCGGTTGCGGGGGGGAAAGTTGCGGGCTTCGGGGGGCGTACCGGGGGGGTAGTCGCTGAGGATTAACCCCTGGGTTTGGATCTGCTCATACAGGCGGCGGTTACTTTTGGGATAAATCACATCTACGCCGGTTCCCAAGACAGCAAGGGTACGGCCGCCGGCCCTCAGACAGGCTTCATGGGCGACGGTATCCACCCCCGCCGCCATGCCGGAAACGATCGTAAATTGGTGTTGGCTGAGGTGGGTGCTGAGTTGGGCCGTCCAGCGGCGGCCGTAGTCGCTAATGTTGCGGGTTCCCACCATGGCGATCGCCGCCTTCTTCCCCCGGTTTTCCGCCAAATCCACCCGGCCGCGATAGTAGAGCACCGGGGGCGGGCTGGGAATTTCCAAGAGTAAACGGGGATAGTCGGGATCCGCCGCCGTCCAAAATTGAATGCCAGCGCGATCGCAATTTTCCAATAACTGATCGGGATCCAGGTGCGATCGCGCCTCGCCAATGGCCTCCAATAACTTCGGGCCAATCCCTGGCACCGTGCGCAATGCCGTGGATGTTGCCCACCAAGCCTCCTCCAGCGTGCCAAACTCCACCACCAACTGCTGCACCAACCGCGGCCCCACCCCATGAATCCGGGACCATGCCAACCAATAGGGGCGATCGTCTACCATCTTCCACCCTAACCTTTCGCCCCCCTAGCTTGCCATGAAAGGCTAAGATTGGCTAGACCATGGCCAGCCCTAGACCCATCGGGTCAGCGTATCCCGCCCAAAGCCGAGGGATCCTGAGGGCCGCCATTGCCAGTCTTGGCCCGTTGGTTATTCCGCAATCTCAAGTACACTAGGGAAGCAATCATCAAATTGATTAGCCCGCCCGTTGCCCTGACCCTCCGCAGGAGTCATCGACCACACTATGTTCATTCTCAAACGGCAGGATGTTGAAATTTCCAGTGTTCAGCACCCCAAGCGAGAACAACAAATCCCCGTCTTGAAGTATCAAGATCAAACCTTTCGTCTCATTAGTGTTTTTGATGTCAATCAAGCTGAGGAGGCGAAAAACTTCTGGAAAGACCTGACAGATAATCAGGGTAAATTTTGCGTGCTGCTTCAGGAAGACCATCGCCATAGCGTTTGGGGACGGTTCCGCCTCGAACAACTGGGGGATGGGGGCGATGAAGCCAGCCCCGTTGCCTTTGTCCAGGCCTGCCTGCTGATTTTGCAGGCAGTTTATTTTGATGTGGAAGAACTCCTCGGCGGCCGCCAAGCCAAGCTCTTTCAGCAGGAAATCACTGCCGCCCTTCAAACCCGCCAAATTCCAGAAATGTCTTCCCCCAAAGCCATGGAGCAAATGCTCAAGGTGGATCCCCTCGGTAAATTCAAGGCTCCCAGTTGGGCAGAGCAACATCTCATCGCCATTCTCCAAGAAGTTTATCGCATTGGTAAGGAGTTTTTTGGCAATGCCAACTTTGCGGAAGAACTGAGTGATATTTTGCTGGATATGCCCGATACAGACCGTCAGGTTTTTTTGGCTTGGTTGAAGCAGTCAACTTTGGGTAAACAGTGGAGTTAAATGTCCCTAGAGTTATTCAGTGATGACACCTGCCCCAATACCTATGCTATGCAGCCGATATTGCGCAGAAGGTAAGAGACCCAAACGACCCCCAGCCCCTTCTCCCTAACAGGGCGAAGGGAAGCCGGACGGCTAATTTTGGATCATATGAATATCCCGCTGTGGGAAAGGAATTTGAATCCCTTCTGCATCAAAGCGTTTTTTGAGGCTTTCCGTTAAATCAAACCACACCGTCCAATAATCCATTTGATGGACAAAGGGACGTACAGCAAAATCTACACTGCTCTCATTCAGTTTAAAAACCCCCACCATCGGTGGCGGCTCTGACACAATTAAGGGATGGGCCCGCACCACTTCATAGATTACCTCCTTAACATGATCAATATCAGCCCGATAACTCACACCAAACACCATATCGATGCGGCGATAGGGTTTGCTGGAATAGTTGGTGATTTTTTCGTTGGTGAGTTTGGAATTGGGAATGACGGCGACAATATTTTGCAGTGTGCGGATTTTGGTGGTGAGGATTTGGATCTCCTCGACGGTTCCTTCGATGCCGGCCCCTTCGATGTAGTCATTGACGCGAAAGGGACGAAACACAATAATTAATACCCCAGCGGCAAAGTTAGAGAGGGAGCCTTGGAGGGCTAAACCAATGGCAAAAAAGCCGGAGGTGAGGGCGGCGACGATCGCCGTGGTTTGAATGCCCAAATGTCCTAACACAATCACCGCCACAAAGGTGAGGGAGCCAAAATAGGCAAGGTGGACAGCAAAGGAAACCAAGGTTTCATCAATGCCCGCTTTGCGCATTAACTTTTCTGTGGCGCGTTGGACGATTTTCGACAAACGCAAACCGACGAAAAAGATCAGCGCCGCAACAATGAGTTTTAACCCAAAGTTGATAATCACATTTTGGAGGTCAAACAGCAATTGCTGGAGATAACTAATTTCCAAAAGGTTTTCGAGATCTTCGAGGTTTTCAAGGCTAAACTCTGGATTCATCAGCACAAGAGTGATGGCGATCGCATCTGTGGGTTTAAGGGTTCTACTCAGAACGATAACAAATCTGGAGATGGGGAAAACCCCGTTCCATGGGGGTGAACCTTTGCTGCGAGGTTAGCGCATTCCTGGGGAAGTTGAGTATAAATACTCATGTTTTTATGGCAAAACGTAAAGTTTTTTAGGGGATGCGCGGGCAATCAGGGAGGCCACTGCTAGGATCAGACTGATAAAATTGACCGCGTTTTTGCGTGTTCTGTTCGCTTGCACCCCCAACCTAGGCCAATGGCACTGGGGTGGGGTTTCCTGGAGGTTCTCGATGAAGCATTACAGCGATCAATGGATTGACGAATGGTGTCTAGATAATGGTTGGACGGATCTATTTCAGGAGCGGCCAGGGAACTATTGGGCGTTCCCCCCCGGAGCGGTGATGCCGGAGCCAATTCCTACATCGGTGCTGCGCTCGATTAAGGCGGCAAAGGGTTGGTGTGAAGAGGAGCGGGTGGTGTTGTGGCTGGGGGCGATCGCCGCCGTCGCCTCTCTACTGTTGAGCTATTTCACCCATTCCCCCATGCCCTTGGTGTTTGCCTTTGCCTGTGGCGCAGTTTTGAGTGCTTTGCTTGAGGTGGAAGAAGTCTGAACCGAGGGGCGGATTGCTCTGATGATTCTCCCTTGGCAAAAATCCCTCCTAGTCTGATCTAGGAGGGATTTCGCAGCAATCATGTCGTGGTGCTGGTGAACCCTAGAGATCCCCCCCCCGCAGTGCTAACAAAAACACAACGACCGGCCCCGCGATGAAAATCAATCCCAGGAACACCAGTTGAAAAATCACTTCAAAATTGATGGCACCGAAGAAGTTCATTAAAAAGTCCATAGTCTTTCCCCGTTCCAACCCGATATAAAAACTAACAAAAATTCATGGTTAATATTACCGGATAGGGGGAACCCCCGGACATCCCCCTTCAGGAACGATACAAAACTATACAAAATCACCAAATTCCATGGCTCTCTGGCAATGTATTGAAAACTGTGGTGCTTGCTGCCACCTGGATCCGGGCGATCGCCCCGACCTGGAAACCTACCTCACTCCGGAGGAACTCACCCTCTACCTCAGCCTCGTCGGCGAGGGGGGCTGGTGCAAACACTACGACATGGAGCGCCGCAATTGCAGGATCTACGCTGATCGCCCCCGCTTCTGCCGTGTCCGCCCTGATACCTTTAAACAAATGTATGGCATTGCTTTGGAAGACTTTAATGATTTTGCCATTGACTGTTGTGAACAGCAGATCACCGGGGTCTATGGCGCGAACAGCCCAGAACTGGAGCGGTATATTGCCGCCACACCGGAGGAAGCGTCATGAACTTCGGTAAGTGGTTGGGGTTTAGCTGTTTGGTGATTGCCCTGTATATCCTCTGGCAAATTCATCAACTGTTGCTCTTGATCTTTTCCGCCGTTGTCCTGGCTACGGCCCTCAATCGCCTCGTGCGGAAGTTGATGGGGTGGGGCATAGGCAATCGGGGCGGGGCGGTGGCGCTGACCCTCGGTTTGGTGGTGGTGGTGATTAGCCTATTTTTTTGGTTGATTGTCCCCCCCTTTGTGGAGCAGTTTCAAAAGTTGATTGACCTGCTCCCGACGGCCTTCACCCAGGTGCGATCGCAAATTGTCCAACTAGAACGCTTCTCCGAACTGGCCCCCGATCCCCCCACTTGGAAGGAAGTGGTCAACCAACTCCAACCCTTGGGGGTGGCGCTCCTCAGCTTCTTTTCCAGTTCCGTGGCCACGGTGTTGCAATTGTTGCTCGTTGTGGTTTTAACCCTGATGATGTTGGCCAATCCCCAGGAATACCGCCAAGCCTTCATCAAACTCTTCCCCTCCTTCTACCGCAGCCGCACCGATGGCATCCTCAACCAGTGCGAAGTTGCCCTGAGCAGTTGGCTGGAAGGGATGGTGATTAACTGCCTGTTTATTGGCACCATGAGCGCCATCGGCTTGGTCTTCTTTGGGGTCGATCTGGTCTTGGTTCATGCCCTCCTGGCGGGGGTGCTGAATCTGATCCCTAACATCGGCCCTGTCACCAGTGCAATTTTTCCCATTATGGTGGCATTGCTCGATGCCCCTTGGAAGGTGGCAGCGGTGTTGGCCTGGTATGTGGTGATTCAAAATATTGAGAGCTATTGGCTCTCGCCAACGGTGATGGCGAAACAGGTTTCGCTGTTGCCAGCGGTGACACTGACGGCCCAGATTTTCTTTGCCCGTACCTTTGGCCTGTTGGGCCTGATCCTGGCCCTACCCCTAACCGTGGTGGCCAAGGTCTGGATTGAGGAAGTCTTATTTGCCGATGTCCTAGATCGCTGGCATCAATCCGCCACCCTGGGGATTCATGCCATTGAAGCGGAAACCCTCCCCCCCATCACCCCGAAAGATCCCGCTGCTCTCCCGGAATCCATGGGCTAAACATGGCGTTTTTGATGCCATTGCCAGGCATGGGCGACGATTTGCCCTAAATCTCCATAACGGGGTTGCCATCCCAAGAGTTTTTGGGCTTTCTCGCAACTGCCCACCAAAATTGGCGGATCCCCAGGGCGGCGATCGCATTCCACTGCCACCACATCCCGCCCCGTCGTCTGGCGTACCTGGGCAATGACTTCCCGCACCGAGAAGCCATTGCCGTTACCCAGATTAAATACCTCAGTTTTCCCCCCCTGCAAAAGGTAATCAATGCCCAGGAGATGGGCGGCGGCTAAGTCCGTGACGTGGATATAGTCGCGGATACAGGTACCGTCGGGGGTGGGGTAGTCGGTGCCAAAAATGGCGATTTTGTCCCGCCGGCCTAGGGCAGCATCGAGAATGAGGGGGATGAGATGGGTTTCGGGGTTGTGGTCTTCGCCTAGGCGGCCATGGGGATCGGCCCCGGCGGCGTTGAAGTAGCGAAACCGGACGGAACGCATTCCATAGGCGTGATCGTAGTCATCGAGGATTTTTTCCACGATCAATTTGGTTTGGCCGTAGGGGTTGATGGGGTCTTGGGGATGGGTTTCGGGGATGGGGAGGGTTTGGGGTATGCCATAGGTGGCGCAGGTGGAGGAAAAGACGAAGCAACTGATGCCCGCGCCCCGCATTGCATCGAGAAGGGTGAGAGTCCCCACCACATTGTTTTGATAGTATTTAGCCGGATCGGTGACGGATTCCCCCACATAGGCATAGGCGGCGAAGTGCATCACAGCGGCAATGGGATAATCGGCAAAGAGTTGATCTAGGAGGGGGCGATCGCTCGTATCCCCCACAATCAATGTAGCGTTCAATTCCTGCTCCACTAATTCCCGGTGGCCGTAGACCAGGTTATCTAAAACCACAACCCCATAGCCTGCCTCTTGTAGGGCTAGGACTGCATGGGAGCCAATATAACCCGCCCCGCCTGTCACGAGGATCATCGGTTTCGTTTCTGCCATAACCGCTTCACAAAAAACTGTCTCCACTCTAACCGGATTTGTTGGGGATCCCAGATCCTTGGGGAAAAAAGGGCGGAACATTGAGCCGCATACGCCATGGGTCGGGCGATCGCTAACTCCGCAATACATAGCCCACGCCCCGCACCGTATGGATCAGGCGTTGGGGATTATGCACCTCCAGCTTGATCCGCAATGCCCGCACATAGACTTCAATAATGTTGGATTCCCCCATGAAATCGTAGCCCCACACCTGTTCGAGGATTTGGTCACGGGTTAAGACTTGGCGGGGATGGCGCAGGAGCAGTTCTAAAAGATCGAATTCCCGTGCTGTCAGTTCGATCGCCTGTTGGTGGCGATAAACTTCGCGGGTGAGGCGATTCAGGGAGAGGTCGTCAAAGGTGAGGAGGTCGGATTCTGTGGCGTGGCTGCGGCGCAATTGGGCTTTCACCCGGGCTAATAGTTCCTCAATGCTAAAAGGCTTGGTAACATAATCATCAGCTCCGGCATTTAAACCCGTGACGCGATCGCTCACTTCATCCTTGGCGGTGAGCAAAATCAGCGGCACTTGTACGCCGGTATTGCGTAACCGTAAACAGAGATCAACCCCAGAAATGCCCGGTAACATCCAATCGACAATTAATAACTGAAAGGGTTGATTGCGGGCGAAGGTTAAGCCATCCATGCCATTATTGGCGACGGTGACGCTATAGCCTTCTAGCTCCAATTCTGCCGCGATCAATGTGGCGAGTTTGGTGTTATCTTCGATGAGTAAAATATGATCAGCCATGGGTTTGCCAAAGGGGAAGACTAAGGGTGAATGTACTGCCTTTGCCGGGTTGGGAACGGAGGGTCAGGCGGCCTTGCATCCCTTCGATCAGGCTTTTGGCGATCGCCAACCCCAACCCCGTCCCTTGTTGCGATCGCGCCTCATCGGCCCGATAAAATCGCTCAAAAATCCGCTGTTGATGGGGGAGGGCAATACCAATGCCGCGATCGCACACATGAATGATCCCCACGCCTTCCCCCCGTTCTAACCTCAACACCACCCCTTGATCTGGGGCAGAATATTTAATGCCATTGTCTACCAAATTAATTAACACCTGTTGGAGGCGATCCTGATCGGCACAAACGACGAGATCTTCAGGGGGAGCTTGGCATGGAATGGGGCGATCGCTCACTGCCTCACTCATGGCCGCCACCTCCGCCACTAAGGTATTTAAACTGACGGGATTAAGGCGAAAATGGAGATGGCCGCTATCAGCCCGGGCCAAATCGAGCAAATCCTCCAACATCCGAATTGTCCGCTCTGCTTCTGCCGTTGCGGTTTCAATGGCCTGCTGTTGATAGGCACTTAAATGGGTTCCCCGCCGCAACAGGCTTTGTAAATACCCCACCACCACCGTTAAGGGGGTGCGCAACTCATGGGAGACATTGCCGACAAATTGCCGCTGTTGCTCCCAAGCCCCCGATAGGCGCAACAGCATCGCATTAAAGGCTTGGGCTAACCCTAAAATTTCCGCCGGAGCTTGCTGAAGTTGCAACTGCGCCCCACTCAAATCATCGGCGGAAACTGCGCTGGCCACTTGACTCATGGCCGCTAGGGGTTGCATGGCCCGGCGAATCCGTTGGGAAATCGTCACCATTAACAACACAATGGCCACCATACTTACCCAAAATAAACCCCACAAACTGGCATTTAATTTGCGTTGATCGAGGGTAATATCCTGGGAAAGGTAGAGCTTGCCGACGGTTTGCCCTTGCAGGGTAATGGGTGTACCACAGAGAACAATATTGCGATCGCCAAACCGCACCACCTGGGGCTTATTGGGCACGGTGGGCATTTGGTTGACATCCCCTATTAAGGTTGCTGTCGATTGTTCCTGAACCGATTGCGCTAAAACCTGCCCATTTTCCCCCTGCACCCACACCATTAGCCCCGGCCGAGCAACCCGTTCAATGGTGCGGTCTAATCCCATTTCTATGGAACCCATCTCGCTATACAGTTCCAACTGATCCGGAAACCGCAGGGCGATATATTCTAGGGTTTGCTTATGGGCTGCCACCAGGTTTTGTTCCATCTGCCAAGCCGCCCAGATCGCCACTGTTCCCAGTCCTAAAATTGAAATCGTCACCAGTTCGAGGGTGAGGCGAAATTGTAAGGAGGTGGGGACAATTTGGGCGCGGAGCCAGCGAGGGATAATCATCTTTAAGATCGGGTTAATGTGGAATCTGCTTGATTAGATCGTGCGGTTGATGTCGGGGCAAAAAATTGTTCGCCCCCATGCACATCCAGCATCCCATCAAGCCAACTTTACGATGTAGCGGTTTCTCAAGTTATGAGGTGGATTCTGAAGCCCCTCGCCCTCCTTGGGAGAGGGGTTTGGGGTGAGGGCTAGACTTCATGAGTACCGAAAACGCTATATTAACTCAATAGCGCGATTTCATC
>RECT01000127.1 GCA_007693875.1 Spirulina sp. DLM2.Bin59 | reverse complement strand
TCCTCACCCAACCCGCCACAATTTCCGCCCATCCCATCCTTCCCAACTTCACCCTTGATCTAACGCTGATCTGGAATTAATCGGGAATCTGGTTGTAGCTTAAATGAGCGTAGGGGCGAAAAATTTTTCGCCCCTACAAAGATGCGGTAAGGGGAGAAGCTAGCTGGCTGTTGCCTGCATGAGGGCGGTTTTACGGCTGTCGAAGAGCTTCGACATACTGGTGGTGATGATCTCCACAATCGTTGGATCACAGGCGGCCAGGAAAGTTTCGCCGCTCAGTTCATCCTTGAAAAAGTCCTTGGCTTGGCCCAGAAGTTCCCGAATCCGGTCAAACCCCATCACCTTCACCATTAGCGTGGTGAGGGGGGAATTTTTAATGTCGTAGGAAGAACTACTGTAACGGCCCTTTTCTAGAAGATCCAACACTTCCCGCTCAAGGTTATTGCGGGAGGGATGATGATTGGGGACATCGGGGAGGAAATCCTCCAGCTTCTCAATTTGCAGGCCCAAGGGGTTCAGTTCCCCCATAATCGTTGAGAGGGGGATATTGCGCCCGAACCGGCGGGAGAGGGCTTCGAGCACCGCCATGGTAAAGAGTTTACTGCCGATATAAAGACGGGCAATTTCGATATTGCGCTCCGCTCGCTCCAAGAGGTTTTGGTAGGCGGCATCGGGGGGTTCGTTGGCAAACTGCTGAAAGACCAGATCCGGCTTCAGGAAGTTCATAAACCCATCCATTTTTTGGAGGGCTACCCGGTATTCGTTGACGGTGTAGGAACTGGGGTTTTTAAGGTTGTGGTTGGTTTCCGGCAGCAGGCTCCAGGTGTTATCGAGAAACCGGGCGGAACTGGGGTTGGCAAAACTGCCCACATCCCGGTTGGCCATCCGTACCGCCTGTTGTACCGCTTGGATCAGTTCAGCGTCGGGAATTTCCAGGTTATATTCCGCGTTGGCGGCCTTGAGGCGTTCGTAAAGGTGTTCAGCGGGGGTGAGGCCGTCACGGTTGGGCCGGAAGGGAATTGTCGTTTCGATGCAGGCGATGATTTTGAGGATCAGGGCTTGACTAAAGAAGGGTTCGAGGACTTTGGCGCAGACTAAGGCGCTGAGAAACTCGTTTTGGCCGGAAAAGGGCGAAAGTTGTTGCCCGGGGCTAAAACCAAAGACCTGGAGCACCATGGTAAACATGGGGTCTTGGGGGAGGTCGTCGGCGGCGCGGATGTAAAGATGCTCTTTGACTTCCCGGACGAAGGGAACGATGTAGAAGGTGAGATTGAAGTTGACGGTTTGATCGACTTGGACGTAGACCAAATCGTGGAAGAGGGCGGCGAGGACTTCGATCGCATTGGCAGACCCCCCCACCTCAAAGATGTGATCAGGGGTGTGGAAGTACCGCCAGGGGCCCGTCATGGTTTGGACGATGATTTCAGCGATTTTGGCAATATCCTGGTCGCTGACGTTGACATCCAATTGGCGCGTGGCCCACAGGAGCTTATCGAGGCAAAGTTGATGATCCTGTTCAAAATTCATGCCGGACTTTCACTGCACCTTTACTGAACTTATTTGTTATTTTAGCCATGTCTGCCCAGAGGTGAGCATTTTTTCTGGATCAGAAAAATCTCAGGGGCAGGTGGGGGGTCTTAGGAGACGGAACACTAAGGGATAATCAGAGTTTAAACGAATTTCACCCGGTTAGGAAATTTTAACGGGAGGTGTTGATGGCCTTGATTTCGTTCAATTCTGTTTCGTAGCTGTTGATTTTACCATTGAGTTCCCGAATCCGGCGGGAGAGGGCGCGGGTAATGTTGACGGCGATTTCGGGGGTTTCCTCGATCGCATCAATCAATTGCAGTTGATTAAGGGTGAGACAATCACAGGTTTCGGTGGTGGTGACGGAGGCGGAGCGGGGTTCGGCATCAAAGAGGGCCATTTCCCCGAAGATGGATCCGGCATCGAGGCGCACCAGGTCGCGATCGCCCACATGCACCCGCACCCGTCCGGAAACGACGATATAGAGCGATCGCCCCTCCTCCCCCTGCTCAAAAATGGTGTGATCCGTGGGGAAAGACAATTCATCCATGGCAGAGGCGAGCTTGACGAGAAATTCGTCGCGTAATTCTTGGAAAATTGAAACGCGCCGAATAAACAGAAGGCGTTCAAAGCTGCTTAACATGGCGATTAAAAAAAAGGGGGTGATGCTCCCAGGCCCTGGGGGGTCGGGTTGAACAAGTTAGGCGAGTAAGCTAGGTTCCATAATTTAACTCTATTTTTAACCGATCGACCTGTGCCGCCACGAGGGGATCGGGGTCATTCTTCAAGACTGGCAACAATTCTAAACAGGTGCGGGGGCTGGCGGCCTTGAGGTAAGCCAGGACGGATTCCCGCACAAAACTACTGGGATGGCGGAGGCCCACAAGGGTGGCCTCCCGGCTGACCGCCCACCGCTGTTCACGGGCCAAATGGAAACAGCAGGCTAGAGTCCAATCGGAAAGGAAATGGCGCAATTCCAATAACCGCCGGAGGCGATCGCCCGGCTCTAGGGGTTCGTAGGGCATCAGGTCGTTTAAATCGTTGAGGCGATCGCGGGTGGGGCGACGCTCCAGCACCCGCAGCAAGACTTGCTTCTGGGGTAGATCTACCGTATTATCCAAAATCTCCAACCCCAGGGCAATACTCACCTCTGAATCTGAATCCAGATTGAGGATCGCCGCTTGAATGGCATTGAAGGGATAGAGCAGTTTCATGATCAAAAAGCAGCGATCGGTAATATCCGCCTGCATCCCCTTTAAGCTAGAGCGCAGCAAATCCGCTTCCCGACCGATGATCAGATCATCGGGCAAGTCTAAATCCGCCGCCAAGACTTGATCCAACAGCAGCAACTCCTGCTCGATCAAGGTTTCCACACCACTGCGGCCAATTTGCTCTAACACCATCTCAATACCGTGATCCCCCGGAATTTTCAACAAAATTCGCAACAGGTTGCGGCGGGACGTGCCCCAACTGGAGAGGAGATGTTGAATCAGCGTCGTGATCGCGTCAGGGCTGCCAATTTCCGCCAGGGCTGACCAAGCCTGTTGGCGGATAAAGTCGGGTTTGTGACTATCTGCGGCCACGGAACTAAGGAGGGCGATCGCCTCCTCCCCCAACTTCACCAAAGCCTGTTTAGCGGCATCACGGGTCGAGCGGTAGTACAGCCCCTTGAGCAGGGAGGGGTAATAATCCGTGAGACGTTTGGCGGCGATCGCCTCCAACAGCGCACAGCGCACCCGCGCCGACTCATCCTGGAGCAACATCGGAATATAAAACTGACTGAGATCCGACTCCTCATCCGCCTCCTGCAACGCCTGTACCCCAATCACCCGCTCCTTTTCCCGGTTCGAGGTCAGCATCTGCTCCAACGTCGCCGTCGCCTCCCGACGATCATCCGCCGTCCCCCGCCGCAAAATTAGCCCCGCCGCCGTCCCCCGCACCATCGGATCCACCCGTTCATTGAGATAGGGCTTCAGCGTATGGGTCTCCAACTCCGGTTGCGCCATCCAGATATACCGCAGCGCCAAGGCTAACACATCTAAACTTGGCTTCCGCTCAATCAACCGCTGCACATGGCTTAAATACTCCGCCTTCGGAGCCGCCAGCATCACCTTCATACTCAGGTATTGCAAATCCGGCGACAGTTTCACCAACCGGGGAGCCAAAATTTCCCCCGCATTGGCCACATCAATGCGCTCCAGGAGTTGAATACAAGACCGTTTATCCTCATCAGGAGTCTCCTGATCCAAAGAATCCACAATCGCCCGCTTAAAGGCATTGAGATCCACCGCACCAAACCCCAGCCGACCATGGCCCGCACTCTGCACCAACAAACTCACATAGCTTTGGCGTAAAAACAGCGCACTGGTGGCCCACACAATCGAGAACAGCACAACCGCCCCCACAAAAATCCCCCCCTGGGCCACCCGCGCCGACTCCGCCGGTAAATCCGCAAAAACCTGACCGCAAATCCACACCGCCGATAGAATCCCCAACCCCGTCAACCCCGTTGAGAGAGGTTCAGCAATGCCCTGCACCTGGGTTTGAATATCACTGCGAATCTCCGCCGGTAAGGGTTGGAACAAAAAGGGTTCAATCCCCGCAATGAGCGTATAGCGGAGCAACTCATCGAAAAACTTGAGGACAATCACCCCAATGAACAGAATCTGCGCCCCATCCAGGTCAAACCCGCCCACATCGGTGATATCCAAGACAATCGTAAAAAAGCCCAAAATCGAGAGGGAGACGGGCAAAAACATCGCCGCCACAAACACCCCCAGCCGCTCCACCGCTCGGCTTGAGACAAACCATTGGGTGACTAACTCACAAATCCCCAAAATCCCCGAAAACAGCCCCAGGAACCCGGCAATCTCATCGGTATTGGGATAAACCCGCTCCAACTCCCCTAAATATTGGAACTCCACCAGTAAAAACAGCAGTTCCCCCAAGACAAAGAAGGCAAAGAGGGGGATGATGTAGCGGCGTAACGTCCCCCCCGTCCGTTTGGAGGCATAGTTACTCTGGAGTTCATCCAGTTCCCGCACCGGCGTATCAGGGAAGGCCTGTTTATAGCGATTGCTGAGGTAAAGCAATACGCCACCCCCGAGGAGAATCATCACCGCTGCGGCGAGAATGACATTTTTTAAGCCGATCAAGAACAACAGCAGCGGCAGCGAAAATCCCGACAGCACATCCCCCAACAACAGCCCACTGGAAACAATGGGATAGGCCCGTTTAATTTCCCGAATGTTAAACAGTTGGTTAGCCGCCACCTGGGAGTTAAGGTCGTTGAGCACTTCCTCAGCATCCATCCAGAGCCGTAGGGTGAACACCACCCCCATCACCACAATGCCGCTGCCATTGCCCAGTTCCAAACCAAAGCGAAAAGCCACCAAGGGCAGTGCCATCAGCAGGGCAATGACAATAAAGACCTGCTTGAGGGGAAAGTTATTTTGCAACCAGGAGTAAATAATCCCCAACCCTGACCCCATCAGGGCACTGGCCACATAAATCACCGGCAAACCCTCCGCACCGAAATGCTGTAAAAAGAGGGCGATGGTGCATTGTTCTAGCCAGAGTAACCCAATGGAGGTGAAGGTATAGCAGACAAACATTAAAAACGTGCGTTCGCCCTCCTCCGGTCGGAGGTTGACGATTTTGAGGATTTGTTGTCGCCAGTCTCCTGAATTGCGAACGCTTTTGGCTGCTTTCATGGTGAGGTGGGGAGAATCATAAACGAGCTAATGGGGAGCTTAACCCACCAGGAGCCTATTTATGGTTAAGGGTGAAGGCTCACTTTTTGGGAGAGAGCAACATCATCATATTCCGTCCTTCCCGTTTCGGGGCCTGTTGGAGTTCTGCCACGGCTTCTAAATCCTTGGCCATGCGGTTGAGGAGGGCTTCCGCAAGGTTAGCATGCTGGATTTCCCGCCCCCGGAACGTGATCGTGGCTTTGACCTTATCCCCCGCTTTGAGGAAACGGATGGCATTGTTAACGCGCACTTGGTAATCATGTTCTTCGATCTTGTAGCGCATCTTTACTTCTTTCACATCGGCGGTGTGCTGCTTTTTGCGAGCTTCCCGGGCCTTTTTCTCTTGTTCAAACTTGTATTTGCCGTAATCCATGATCCGACAGACGGGGGGATCGGACTTGTCGCTGACGAGAACGAGATCAAGCTCCCGCTCTTCGGCTAGGCGACGGCCTTCTTCGGAGGTGATGATCCCCATTTGACCGCCATCGGTATCAATGACGCGAATTTGAGGGTAGCGGATACGTTCGTTAATTTGCGGTAAATCCCGGCGCGTGCGTCTATCTTTCACAGGTGTGTCAAGGGTGGCTTGCAATCGTTTGGTCAGGTGAAATCTGAGATTTTTTCGTTCATTTGCCCATTGTACTGATTGTCCGGGAATTTCGTCTCCCTGTGGCCAGGGTTTTTTTCCAACGTGGGTTTGGCATCGGTGAGATCATCAAGAGCCTACAATGGCCAGGGGAATGACGGAGGATTGTGGGGTGGGTCAAAGCGAGCAGGAACGAGGGCCTTGGGAGCAGCGCATTGGTCGCCAACGGGATTGGGTTTGGCGGGGTTGGCCGGTGCGCTATAGTTTTGCGCCTGCCCGAGCTGGGGGGAGGGGGTTGCCGGTGATTTTGATCCATGGGTTTGGGGCCGCCATTGAGCATTGGCGGCATAATATTCCGGTGTTGCGCCAGGATCGCCCGGTCTATGCCCTCGATCTCCTCGGTTTTGGCGGGTCACGAAAAGCGAAAACCCGCTATAGCCTTGATTTGTGGGTGGAGCAGTTGCATGATTTTTGGGCCAGTTGGATTGGGCGGCCGGTGGTGTTGGTGGGGAATTCCTTAGGATCGTTGGTCTGTGCTTTGGCGGCGGCCCGCTATCCGGAGATGGTGGCGGGGGTGGCGTTGATTAATTTGCCCGATGTGGCCTTGAGTCAGCAGGCGATCGCCCCTCCCCTTCGGCCGGTAATGAATACCCTTGAACGGATTTTTACGCCGTCCTGGTTGTTGAAATTACTGTTGGTTTGGGTGCGCCGTCCGGCGGTGATTCGCCATTGGGTGACGTTGGCCTATCCCCATCGGGAGGCGGTGGATGATGAATTGGTGCAGATTTTATCGAACCCGGCCTACGATCGCGGCGCGGGGGATACATTAGTTGCCTTGTTTCACGGCCTACGGGGGGCGGACTTTGCCCCTCCGATGACTGCAGTGATGGCGGGGTTAACTCAGCCGATTTTATTGCTCTGGGGGGAGAGCGATCGCTTTGTCCCCTTTGCGTTAGCGCAACATTTCCGCCACCTCAACCCCCGCCTCCAGTTTGTCCCCCTACCGGGGGCGGGTCATTGTCCCCAAGATGAATGCCCGGAATTGTTCCATCAAGCCCTTTTGCCCTGGCTGGCCCAGTTGGAGCAGGGCGCACCCCCCACTCAACAATGATGTTGATTTATTAAAAGATCCCAATTGAGAGAACCCGGCAATGTACAGTAAAAGTGGTCTAAACACTGAACCTCACGATACATTTTAAATAAATGAGGAAAGAGCGACGAAGTCTGAACCGTTGCTGAGGTGTCTCCTGCTAACAATCAGAGCAGTTTAAGGTTCAATTCAGGGTTAGTTTACGCATTCCCATTTCTTTGTTTTTAAAGATCATGAACCTCAAAGCTAAAATTCAACTATTTAGCCTCCTACCAGCTCTCCTTTTAACTGTCTTAGGGGGATTTTCTTTAGTAGGATTTTGGCTGATGAATGAACGGGTTCGGACTATTTATGATGATCGCGTCGTTCCGATGCAACAAATTAAATCCGTGTCCGATGCCTATGCTATCACCATTGTCGATGCTACCCACAAGGCTGATTCAGGTTTAATCACCCCAACTGCCGCTGTTGAGGAAGTGGAGGTTGCTCGTCGGGAGATTCAACGCACCTGGCAGATTTATTTAGAAACCCAGCTCACACCCCAGGAACTGGAGATGGTGAGCCAGTCTGAGGCTTTGTTTTCCCAGTCAGAACCGGAGTTAGATCGCTTAGTTGCTGCATTACGGTCTCAAGATCTTGCCCAAATTCGAGCAGTTAATAATCGGATCTATGACGTGATTGATCCGATCACCGAGCAGTTAAACCAGTTAATTGATTTACAGTCGGAAACAGCAGAGCGTGAGCGGCTCGTGGCAACCCAACTCTTTAATTGGATTTTGTGGATTTTTGTGCCGGTGTTGACGATCACCATTGGGGTGGTGCTTTCGCCGTTGCGACGGTTTTTATCGGAGGCGATTACCGGCACGATTGAGGAGCTGATCAACACTGTGGCGACGACGAGTGAGGAAATTGCGGCGGTGGCGGCTAAACAGGAAACGGTGGCCACCCAGCAGGCCAGTTCGGTGCAGGAAACCACGACGACAATGAGCCAACTGGAGGCGGCTTCTCAGCAATCTTCCCGGCAGGTGAAGGCGGTGGTGGCGCGATCGCAGCAGGTGTTAACCCTGGTGGAGCAGGGCAACCAAGCCGCCACCAATACCTTTACAGAAATTGAACGGCTTCAGGAAACCGTGACCGCCATTGCTCACCAGGCCCAGGAATTGCAGGAGCAGGCGGGGGCGATCGCCAATATTTCCCGCTTGGTGGATGACATTGCCCAACAGACGAATTTATTGGCCCTCAATGCGGCTATCGAGGCGGTACGGGCCGGGGAACAGGGCAAGGGCTTTACGGTGGTGGCGGCGGAAATTCGGAAATTGGCAGAGCAAACCCAATATTCCACCCAAAATATTGGCGATCGCGTCCGCGCCATCCAGCAGGCGGTACAAACCACCGTCACCGTTGCCCGCAACGGCACCGAAAGCGTCGAAAGTGGCGTGGTCTTGACCCGGGAAACCGCCCAAGCTTTTGCCGGAGTGAATAGCGCCATTAGTGAAGTGGTGTTAAGTAGTCAGCAAATTGCCCTGAGTATCCAGGAAGAAGCCTCGGCGATCGCCCAAGTGGTTCAGGCCATGAACCAAATCAATCAGGGGGCCCAGGAAACCGCTTGGGGGATTAGTCAAACCAAAATAGGCACTGCCAAACTGAATGAAACCACCCTGAATCTTCAGGCCATGGTCTAAGCTTGCTCACCTTCCATCCCAAAATCCTATGTTTATCGAAGACGAAGAACTCCGGAATCTTTACCAAACCGCCAGCGAAGAGCATCTGCAAAAACTCGAAGCCGGGTTATTGCAACTGGAAAAAAGCCCCGATGATTTGAGTCCCCTCGAAGAACTACTCCGGGAAGCCCATAGTTTAAAGGGGGATTCCCGGATGTTGGGGGTGAATACGGTGGAGAAGCTGATCCACCAGATTGAGCATTTGCTCGGGGGGATCCAACGGCAGGAAATCACCCTCACGCCGGAATTGAGCGATCGCCTCTATCAGGGCATTGATGCGGTGCGCAAACTCGTCAACGAAGCCGTCACCGGCAACCCCAGCGGTGTGGACTCCTTCCACACCCTCGCCCTTTTAATGGGAGCCGCGCCCCCCGCCCCCCCCCCCCCCGCCCCCGCCGCGAGGGGGGCCGCGGCGGAGGGGGGCGGGCCGCCCGGGGC
>RECT01000255.1 GCA_007693875.1 Spirulina sp. DLM2.Bin59 | reverse complement strand
ATCGCTGTATTAGGAGAACCGCCCATGTCCATTATCTTTCAAATCGCCCTTGCTGTCCCCGTTAAAGACACAATTAAAATCGTCAACAGCGACCAGATCATCCAAAGCACCCCTGATCGCCGCAACCTCTGGGCCGCCCAAACCCCCCAACGCTTCGATGTCCCCCTGCTCAAACAATGCCACCACCACGGCCGCGAACTGGGCTGGGCCGTCACCGACGATGCTGCTTTATTTGAAAAGTGTGATTTTCCCGTGCAGATCGTGCCGGGGGAAGAAACCAACCTGAAAATTACCACCCCCGTAGATTTGGCGATCGCCCAATTCATCCTCCAACAACGGGCCACCCCCCCCGCCTAGCCCCCAAACCCTTCCCAGAATGACCGGGATTTGCTAGCGTACTAAGAGGACTTTTTTTAAACCCTGGAAGCCCACGGATTGGCCTTGTTTAATTCAATAATATCGCTGTATTAGGAGAACCGCCCATGTCCATTATCTTTCAAATCGCCCTTGCTGCCCTTGTCTTCCTCTCCTTCGCCATGGTCGTTGGCGTACCCGTCGCCTACGCCACCCCCCAAAACTGGGATCAATCCAAACAACTGATCTATCTTAGCTCCGGTCTATGGCTGATCCTCGTCGTCGTCGTCGGCGTGTTAAACTTCTTCGTTGTTTGAGCATCCCCCCATTGCTTGCAATCTGGCGTGTATGATCCGGTGCGATCGCCACGCCATTTTAGTCCCTTCTCCCCCCGATTCCCATGGCCGTCTTTGAAGGCAACTTCACCACCGATCCCGACTCCCTCCGCATTGCCATCGTCATTGGTCGCTTTAACGACATGGTGACGAGCAAGCTCCTTGCCGGTTGCCAGGACTGCCTTCAGCGCCACGGTGTTGATACCAATCCCCAAGGCCCCCAAACGGATTACTTTTGGGTTCCGGGGAGCTTTGAAGTGGCGATGGTGGCTCGCCAAGTGGCAGGTTCCCGGCGATATAATGCGGTGATTTGCCTCGGGGCTGTGATTCGGGGGGATACGCCCCATTTTGACTATGTGGCCGCCGAGGCCGCTAAAGGGATCGCCGCCGCCAGTTTCCAAACCGGTGTCCCGGTGATTTTTGGCATCCTCACCACCGACACGCTCCAGCAGGCCCTAGAGCGGGCAGGGATTAAGAGTAATTTGGGTTGGAACTATGCCATGAATGCTTTAGAGATGGCGAATTTGATGCGGAGTCTTAATCAAGCTTTGCCGAGTTTGCCCGTTACCCCAGCATTGCCCATGACCCCGGAGCGGGCCTAGGGCAGGGGATCAAGGTTTTTGGGGATTTTGCCCAAATTGCCTTGACAAATGCCCCAACTTTCGCCATACTAATAAAAGTCTAAAAGCAGATGCGGGTATAGCTCAGTGGTAGAGCGTCACCTTGCCAAGGTGAATGTCGCGCGTTCGAATCGCGTTACCCGCTTAGAAAATTTCTAACGAGAAGGGAGAGGTTCACTCTCTTTTTCTGTTGGCAAATTCGCCCCCCAAAATGTCCCACCGGGGCTGGTACCTGCCGAATTCCTAGAGTTTTGTGATCATCATCCAGAATTCGGGCAAGGGGCGTTAGGCTAGAAGGGGGGATGGGTCAAGGGGTGGATTGTTAGACCTGCGGTGCGTTGCGGCTTCGCCTTACAGCACCCTAAGACAGGTTTGATCTGTTTGATCTGTTGACCCAAGCGATCGAGGGCATTCGGGGTAGTCTTGGCTGAAATTAAACCCATTCAGCGGCTTTAGGCATGAATCATGAACGCTATCTAGCTTATTTGAAATTGGTGAAGCAATTGCTCCACAGTCCGATAGATGCTGAGGAAAAACTGTTAATCGCGGCGAAGGATTTGGTGGATTGGGGTTTGATGGAAACCATCGCCCAACTGCTACGGGATGAATCGCCCCCCCGTTATGATCCTCAACAACTGGAGGCCCTCAGCGATCGCCTCAAACAACATCCCCTCCTGGCCAGCGTCCCCTCGGAAGCGGTCATCCACCTTAAAACGAAACAGGAAGCCGATCGCCTCCTGCAACAGGGCATTGAATGCTACCAAAATAGCCAGTTCAAGGCAGCCCTACAAACCTGGCAACAGGCCCTCGGTCTTTATCAGGAAATTGGCGATTTCCAGGGGGAGGCCAATGTCCTGAGTAATTTGGGGGTGGCGTTGCAGTCCTTGGGACAATATCAGGCGGCCATCGAACGGTATCAACAATCTTTAGTCGTACAGCGGGAAAGTGGCGATTGGCGGATGGGGGCGACGGGAACCCGGCCCACTGCCCAACGGTGGGGGACGGTACAACACCATGATCAGGGGGAATATCGCCTCGCCATGAAGCTGGCGGTGGATCATTTTGAGAAGCATCTCCATTTGGCGGAATCCATTGGCGATCGCCTCGGTGAAGCCAAATCCCTCACCAACCTCGGCAAAGCCCACCATGCCTTGGGGCAAAACCGTGAAGCCATTGATTGCTATCAGCGATCGCTGGCAATTCGTGACGGGATTCAAGATCATCGCGGCAAGACCCAAACCCTCTTTTTGCTGGCCCAGGCCTATGAAGCGATTAATGCCTATGAATTGGCCATCAGCCATTACGAAGACTATTGCCGCCACTACGATGCCCCCAAGCCGGATTTGGATTTTCACGATGCCCTGGTGGGGTTAGCCAATGCCTACGCCTGCTGTCAAGCCGACGAGCAAGCCCAACGCACCTATGAACAGCTTTTGCAAATCAGTTCTGAACTGGAATTTGATCGCCATCGGGCCATTGCCTGGAGCGGCTTAGGGAACTGTGCCTTTCGCCTTAGTGATTATCCAACGGCCCTCAATGCCTACCAAGAGGCCCTGATTTTAAAACAACAGTTAGGCGATCGCTTTGGGGAGGCAGTGGCGTTAAATAACCTCAGTAAGGTTCACAACACCCTGGGCCATTACGACTTAGCCCAAGCCTACCAACAGCGATCGCTGGCCCTCAAACGGGAATTGGCCCCAGAAAACCCGGTGATTAAACCGGGTGCTGCCCATTAACGGGTGGCAAAGCTGGAACCCTCAAGGGCGAGGAGCCGTTCAATGCGATCGCTCGTGCTGGGGTGGGTGGAAAAGAGTTTCGTCAGTAAGTTGCCATCGGAGCCACCGAAAATTAACAGGGGTTGAAAGGCAGGATTCCCTTGCATTGGCTGCTTTTGGGCGGAACGCTCTAAGCGTTGGAGGGCATTGGCGAGGGCGCGGGGGTTGCCGGTCAAGCGGGCCGCGCCAGCATCGGCGGCAAACTCACGGGTGCGGGAGATGCCTAGTTGCAAAATCGTAGCGGCGATGGGTGCAATGAGGATGGTGAGGATTAAGCCGAAACCATTGCCTTCCCGATTACGGCCGCCCCCGAAGAACCACAGGCTATAGCTGGCCATTTGAGCGAGGAAGGCGATCGCCCCAGCAATGGTCGCCGCCACCGCTTGGGTGAGGGTGTCGCGGTTCATGACATGGCTCAATTCATGAGCTAACACCGCCTCCAATTCATCCGCTGGCAGCATATTGAGCAGCCCTTGGGTGACAGCAACGGCAGCATGTTCGGGATCGCGGCCGGTGGCAAAGGCATTGGCGGCGGGGTTGGGAACGAGATAAACCGCAGGCATCGGCAGGTTTGCTCGTTCGGCAAGCTTGGCCACAATGCGATGGAGGTCAGGGGCTTGGGCGGCGCTCACCGGCTGCGCTTTGTAGGCCGCCAGGGCAATTTTATCGGAATAGTACCAGGAGCCTAAATTGGTCACAGCGGCGAGGATCACACCGAGGATCACCCCCCCAGTTCCGCCAAATACACTGTAGCTAATGCCAATCAGGAGGGCACTGAGTACGGAGAGGAGAATAAGCGTTTTTGATTGATTCCACATCGTCTTAATCGTCTTTTTCCCAGTTGTCTTGGTTCCCATTGTAGCCATCGCCCCTCTACCCCTCCTAGGGGAAAATCCGATCCTCAACCGTCCCAGGCGATCGCCCCATTTCCCGTTAGCACCCACCGCCCTCAGCACAAAATGGCCCCATTGGCCTGTAAAAAAATTCATCGATTCGTTAAGAAATTGATAAGAACGACAGCATTCTTGAGCTTTGCGGTTCACTAGAGATTAGTAGCAAAAGCCGGTTTTCAGGGTCAATCCACAATTTCCAGAGGCTGGAAACCGTTCTATCGGAGGGTGAACGCTGGTTTTTGCCCTGTCCCGATCCATTGCAGTGTTTTCCCGTCGCGTGATTCCTATGACTACAGAACTCATGTCCAATCCAACCCCCACCTGTCAAGAGGAGCAACCAGAAGCTGTGGCTACTGGCGTTTACATTACAATTCATGGACATTTTTATCAGCCACCCCGGGAAAACCCCTATTTAAATGTCATTGAACGCCAACCCAGTGCTTACCCCTTCCACGACTGGAACGAGCGCATCCTATACGAATGCTATCGCCCCAATGTCTTTTCCCGCATTCTCAACGACCAGGGGGAAGTGGTCAGCGTCATCAACAATTTTGAATACCTGAGCTTCAATGTGGGGGCCACGCTGATGTCTTGGTTAGCAACCCATGACCAAGAGGTGTACCAGGGGATCATCGAAGCCGATCGCCGCAGTGCTGAACGCCTCAATGGCCACGGCAATGCCATCGCCCAAGTTTACAACCACATCATCCTGCCTCTGGCCAATGAGCGGGATAAATATACCCAAATTCGTTGGGGGAAGGCGGATTTTCGCGCCCATTTTGGCCGGGATCCAGAGGGGATGTGGTTGGCGGAAACGGGGGTAGACTATGCCACCCTGGAAGCCCTGGCCAATGAGGGGATCAAGTTCACGATCCTCGCCCCCTCCCAGGCGGAGCAATGCCGCCCCATGGCCACGGAGGATAACCCCCACCCCGATTGGTTGGGCGTGGGGGGTGGCCAGATCGACCCGACGCGGCCCTATCGCTGTTTCCTCGGCAATGGCAAGCATATTGATATCTTTTTCTACGATGGCCCTATTTCTAAGGGGATGGGGTTTGATGATGTGTTGGCCAGTTCCCAACATTTAGCCGATCGCCTTGGTCAAGCGGTGCGAGGCGATCGCCCCTCCCAACTGATCTGCGTCGCCACCGATGGGGAAACCTTTGGCCACCACAAGGCGGGGACAGAAAAATGTTTAGCCTATGCCTTTAGCCAGGAGTTCGCCCATCGCCATTGGCAGGTGACGAATGTGGCCCATTATCTGAGCATTTGCCCCCCCACCTGGGAAGTGATTCTCAAGCCCGTGACCGCTTGGAGTTGTATGCATGGGGTGGATCGCTGGCAGGATGACTGTGGCTGTGGCGGTGGGGGGAATTGGACGCAGAAATGGCGGCGGCCCCTGCGGGATAGTTTGAATTGGTTGCGCGATCGCCTCGCGGTGATTTACGAAGACTACGGCCGCAAATTTTTCCATGATCCCTGGTTGGCGCGGGATGAATATATCCAGGTGATGGGCGATCGCACCCCCGAAAGCACTGTCCATTTCCTCTACCGCCACCAAGCCCACAACCTCGATGAATTGGAGCAGGTGGACGCGCTGCGGCTGCTGGAAATGCAGCGTCAGGCCTTGTTGATGTTCACCAGTTGCGGTTGGTTCTTTGATGAGCTTTCCCGGCCCGAAGGGGTGCAGATCCTTCGCTATGCGGCCCGGGCGGTGGAATTAGCTGGGGAAATTGCCGGGGTGCAACTGGAGCCGGAATTCCGCCAACGGTTGCAGGCGGCTCCCAGTAATGTGGAGCATTTCGGCCATGGGGGCCGGGTTTACGATGAACTGGTGGTGTCGTCGCGGATCACATTTGAGCGAGTAGCGGCCCACTATGCCATCACCTCCCTTTTCAATCACTACAGTGCTGAGGATCGGGTGTATTGCTACGAGGCCAAGCAATTGGACTACCACAAGCAGCAGATGGGGAATCAGGTTTTAGCCCTCGGTCATCTGCAATTGGTGTCGGAAATTACCCGCGAGCCCAAGGAATTTATCTTTGCGGTGCTCCATTTGGGGGGTTGGGATTTCCACTGTTGTATTCAGCCCTTTATTGGGCGGTTGGCCTATGCCCAGGTGAAGGAGACGCTGTTTAAGTCGATGCGGGAGGCGAGTGTGTCCACGACAATGTTTGAAATGATGCGCGTCTTTGGCGATCGCGTTTTCAGCCTCGAAACCCTTTTCGCTGAGGAGCGGCAATGGATTATCCAACAAATCGCCGACAAGAGCAAAACCACTTTAGATCAACTCTATCGCCAAGCTTACCGGGATAACTACAGCATCCTCCGGGCCTTCCACCGGGAAGAATTGCCAGTGCCCCAGGAGTTACAGGTGGCGGCGGATATTGCCCTGTCCTATCGTTGTTTGCGGCTGTTGGATGAATTGGACAGCAGCAGCGATCCGGAGGAAATGGATCGGATTTTAGCCGAACTGGATGGCACTGTAACAGAGGCGGAAAGTATGCATGCTTCTTTAAACCTACCGGGAGCAAAGCAACTGTTAGAGGCGTTAATTTTGCGTTCCATTGATGCCCTCCTGTTTGGGGAAAGGCGGGAGACGATCGCCGATGAGCAGCGGCGCATTGAAGAGATGATCAATGTAGGCGATCGCCTCCATGTGGGTCTTTCCCTCGATCGCGCCCAGGAACTTTATTTCCGCTGTTTCCATGAGGTGATTCTACCCCAATGTATGGGAACGGAGCCGGAGTCAGTTTGTCCCTGGAATCCCGATCAGATGCCGTTGTTATTAGATTTGGGGCAACGGTTAGCGGTGGATGTGAATACGTTTTTATAGGGTCGCCATCAGGTTTGTGGGGGCGAAAAACTCTTCGCCCCTAGGCGCTCCTCGGGCGGGTGTGGTCGTTCCCTCAAATCGCCTCCCTCAGCCCCCCTAGCTGAAAATGCTACAATAGCGGATTTAAAAACCACGATCGCCCCCTGTGTCTATGATTATGCAATTATCCATTCCTCAATCCATCATTGAATCTATCCGACTTCCTGAAAACCGCATGGAAGCGGAATTACTCAAAGAACTTGCCCTCGCTCTCTACACGCAAGAACTGCTTTCTTTGGGTAAAGCTCGCGAACTTGCCAATCTCAATTACTACCAATTTAGCCAACTTTTAGGTGAGCGAAATATCCCCCGGCACTATACCGAAACTGAACTCCAAGAAGATCTAGATTATGCCCGTCATCAGTAACACTTCACCCCTTCTCAACCTAGCAATCATTGACCATCTTTTTTTACTACCTCAACAGTTTGGACAAGTCTATATTCCTTCAGCAGTTGCCACAGAGTTAAAGGTTAACGAAGATCTTCCCGGTTCGCTCGCCTTGAAAGCTGCCATCAATGAGAGGTGGCTGATTCCCCAAACGGTGAAAAACACAGCATTTGTGAATCTCCTTCAGCGCGATCTACATCAAGGCGAATCTGAAGCCATTGCGTTGGCAGTTGAACTCTCTGCTAGCAAAATTCTCCTGGATGAGAAGGAGGCCCGACAAATAGCTAGGGCTTTAGGGTTGAGCATCACAGGTATTTTAGGAATTGTCTTGAGAGGTTGGCATGAAGGCAGCATTGCTTCTATCAAGGTGGTGACTGAATGGTTGCAGCAAGATGCAAATTTTCGGATTGCTCCTGCATTACTGGCTCAAATCCTGCGAGAAAGTGGCGAGCTGGAAGAAAGCCCATAGCTACCGGTCATTTCAATGTACCCGCCGTCCTCCCCTCTGCCTATGACTGAACAACAGGGAAGATTCAGCGATTTTGTGAGATATTGAGGTGAGGGCCTATGCCTCATAATACCAATCCCCTAAATCGGAGCTACACATAAAGTAATTCAGGGAAAGGGATCAAGCCTCTTGTTCTGTCGCCTAACTTTGGAGAATTGGTATAAGTACCAAAAATGCTATAGTTAGAATGCTAGTTCTTTGCTCGTATAGTGTACGCAGGTTATTTGTAAAAAAGTTATGCTTTTCTTGGACGTGCATGAACAGAACTGTTTAGATTTCGTCCGCCTACCATGAAATTTCCGTTATCAGCCATCTCTGGCCATGTAGAATGTCTTATATTAGTTAAGTGGATTGGAATTTCAACAGTCTCTTCAATTTTAAGATCACGGTAAATTGTTAACTCATCAAGTCCTTCGTATTGTTCCAAGTTGCAAACAAGGTAAGCTATTGGAAAATATTTGAGGATACCAGTAAAAAATCCAACTTGATCAAACTTTCCTCTAACGGCAGGCATGATAACATCACGAACAACCACGATTTCCCTATATGGATAAATCCAGTAAAAAATCTTAATATCTTCAGGAAGTTGCGCTTGATCATCAAACAAAAACTCACGTATTTTCTGATCAACAACTACATCGTCTATGATGCCTTTCGCTGCAAGTAGATGCCCAAGAATGGATCTAATCAATACTGCTGGTTGTGTTTTGTAATGAATAATTGGTAGAATTTTTATGCTTGATTTAAGAATACCACCTACTCCAAGGGCAAATCTGTTAAGGACTGGGTCGTAACTATGCCCCAATCGTTCATTACAATCTTTACAAATGGTTCGATACTTCACACCATTTTGTGAAATTTGAGGCTTCTGTTCTTCAAGATTCCCAGTCAAATGTTGTAAAATAGTGACTTGCTCAACAGGCTTCAAATCAATACCCCCTTTAGGTGGAACGTGATCCCAGCTTAGAGAAGCTGATTGTTTGCAAATGTTGCAAAGATCTACTTTTCCGCGTTTTCCTTGGTTAATATAATAAAGATTCGTGCGATCCATAAGACGACGCTACATCTAGAAGAGTTGTTTCTAAAGTAATTCTAACTCCTAGCAAGAGACTACTGCTGTATCATCGTGGTCTAATTGATCCGTTATGCTGGGCTTCTGGTTGTAGTTATACAGGTACATCCTGTTTTTTGCCTAAGTATAAATACGCAAGAACAAAATGCCTGACTGATGCACTATTTGAGAGCTGTTGATGCAAACAACCGATACATCCCATCCCACGGACTCGACCCAGTGAAGGATAGCTGGAGTTTTCTTGAAGTTTGGGTCGATCCGATGCAGTCCCCCCCTTATATTTTGCTCCTGCTAGGGGATGAAACTGGCAATTGCTATATTTTTGATCCCGCTGACGGTTACAGCCTGATCAAAC
>RECT01000129.1 GCA_007693875.1 Spirulina sp. DLM2.Bin59 | reverse complement strand
CCAATAACCCCTCAAACACCGGATCACCAAAACTCATTAAACGTAACCCCGGATCTGCCCCAAATACCGCTGGGTTAAATGTCACCCTTACGGAAAGTTGCGGGGGCGTATTACTGGAAAGTTGCCATTTTTCCCCCTCCAAGGCTACCCAGTTAAAACCGTGCGATCGCAACCGTTGCGACTGGGTGAAAGCGTTTTCAATCTCCTGCCACGACAAGGGAGCCGGAGCCAGGGGGGTGCGTAACTCTGCTAAATCCGCCTCCACATCCATTTCTACCATTTCATTTAACGAAGGCCGCACAGGAGCCACCGCCATTTCGGCTTCAAATTCCGCCATTAAAACATCCTCCTCCTGAGGATCGGCGCTCATCGTGGCCTGCTCAATAAACGTCGGCACTTGGGCTAAAATCGGTTGAAGATTCCCCACAATACTCGTGAATAAACCGATCCGCTCCCGCAACCGTTTATAAACCTTGGCTTCCACCGTGCCATCATAGTAAAAATTGTGAATCTTTACTGTGGGATATCGCTGCCCAATCCGGTCTAACCGGCCAATTCTTTGCTCCACCCGCATCGGATTCCAGGGTAAATCGTAGTTAATTAATACCCCACAGGTTTGGAGATTTAACCCCTCACTAGCCGACTCCGTACAAAGCAAAATTTGAATCTCCCCCTGGCGAAAACGGCGCTTAATTTCTTCCTTGGGGACAACCTGCCAAGCGGGATCAGGGTTGTGGATGGGCAATTCTCCCCCTCGGCCCGAATAACAGGCAAGGCGATCGCCATAGAGCGATCGCAATTCCTGCCGTAAATAGTCCATCGTATCTGTATATTGGGTGAAAATAATCGCACTTTCCCGCTCCAAAAATTCCGCCCGCAATGTCTGCATCAAGAACAATAACTTACTATCCTCCCCCGTATTCTCAAACTGTCTTAACAGCCTCTCTAAATATTCAATTTCCTTGGGATCAACCGGCTCCATATACCGCTCTAACCCCTGAATCACAGCCTCATCGGCCTCATCCACATCTACGAGATCATCATCCGTTAAACTAATCCCCGCTAAACGTCGTTTTAGGGATTCCTGAATGGCATAGAAGGAACTGGTTAAACGCTTGCGATAGAGCGTCATTAAAAACCCTAAAGCCTTGCGGTCTTGTTTTTGCGCCAATCGGTAAAAGTTGCGGACATAATCACTGACAGCTTGATAGAGGGGAATTTCGCGATCGCCCTCTAACCCAATGGCATTATCCTGAACACAACGCTGGGGAATATCCCGCTCCAACAATCCCCGCCGATAATATTGTCGTAACGTCTCCCGCGTATGGCGAAACATCAAATCCTTAAGGGGCGTATTCGTCGTTAAATACTGCCGCGAGGCTTCCATAAAAGCCTGATCTTGACACAACTGTTTCCCATCAACCAACGCCTTACCATTCTGCCAAATATCCCGCAACTTATAGCTTAACAAACGATTGTGCTGCTTAAAATACTGCTCTAGGCGATTACAAGGTTCTCCCCCAGACCGAAAATAATCCACCGCCATCCGTTGCCAAAACTCCAAAACCATCGGATTGGGCGGCTCTCCCAAGGTCATAAAATAATCACAAAAACTATCCCCATACCGCCAATGCCCCGGCAACCCCAACAAGGCCAATAGATCAAAAACTTCAATGGGATCAATTTGCATTGGCGTAGCAGAAAGTAAAATCAACGCCGTTGTCTTGGTTCGCAACTGCTGCATCAGTTTGAGTAAACTATTGGGCGTATCTTTCCGCGCTTTGGGAGTCTTCCGCCGGGCATGATGGGCTTCATCTAAAATAATTAAATCCCACGGCTCTGCATCCAATAATTCCCCCCGCCGTTCCTGACGACGCACCAAATGGGACGAAGCCAACACCAAATCATACCGATTCCAAGGGTTAATCTTTCCCCCTTCCTCGTGACTTGGCTCTGCCCAGTCATGAATTCCCGGAGGCTCTGCCTCCCCGTTGAATCCCTCCTCTCCTGTCCGGCCATAGGGATCTTTAAATTCCCCCTGACTATAACTCCAAAAATGCAAATTAAACTTATCCCGTAACTCCTCCTGCCATTGGGGTTGAACACTAGCCGGAACTAAAATTAAGACCCGTTTCACCTTTTGACTCACGAATAAATAGCGTAAAATTAAACCCGTTTCAATGGTTTTCCCTAATCCCACCTCATCCGCAATCAAAAAACTGCGGGGGAATGTTGCCGCCACCCGGCGCAGAATTTTAAACTGGTGGGGCCAAGGTTCAATGGGAATCGATTGTAAACAAAACGCCAAACAGCCGTCCTGTTGATGGAGGTTAATCAGGGCTGCAAACTCCGATGGTTGTTGGCCATAACTTGCCCCTGCTTCTTTTGCCCTTTGATCCGGTTTGGATGCCTCTTGATAGGGCAGGGGGCGCAGATCAAATTCCTGTTTTACCTCCCACATCGGTTGAGAGCGGGGCAAATAGCGTAATAATTTCGCCTGGACGGCCTCAGGTACATCAAAAAGTTTAACCTGGGGCGCGTGATCATTCCACAACTGTTCAAACCGAAACACTTCCTCATTGACTCGTTCCGCATCTCGCTCCCCTTCCCAACTGCAATAAACATGGAACGATTCAATATTTTGCTCCCAACCACTTAAGGATTCATTGTTAGACCCAAAACAAACTAACTGGTTAAATTGAGCATCGGTAAAAATTCCAACTTTTTCATGGAAAATGTGATGGGGATCAAGTTGTTGGGTCGGGCTTTCGGGAACACCATCTTTTTTAAGGGGAATAGCAATTTTAATATCAAGATAGCCATGCTCAATCAGCCAGGATAAAATTTCAAAATGCTTGAGTTGTACCAAGGTTTGCGGGGGCGTGAGGGCAGATTCTAGGGAATAGTTGAGGGCATCCCGGAGATCATAACCCTTTTGGATCGCGGCTAAATCCTGGGGGGAAAAATAACACCCCATAATCAAGCGCATTTTGCCTTGATTTTGCAACAACGCCCCCAATCCCGCCGCCACCCGGCTCAGAATTGCGCTACTAAAAAAACCAGATTTGCGATCGTATTGACAAGCATTTTCGAGAGCCGGAATATAAAAATCAAGAATGGGGTTATTTTCGTTGCTGGAGTAGCTGATCTTCCATGGGTGCTTGGGGAGCATCATTCCCTACTCTCCCAACAAAATTCGTAAAGCCCGCAAAACACTATTGCGGTTGCCATTATTGACTTTGGCAAACCAATAATGGGCTTCTTCGTTACTCATGCCTTCAATGCTTGAGGTAATATTGATAATTTTTTCCTCCTTGCGTAAAGGTTGTAAAACTTGAAAGAGAATGGCTAGACTCACTCCGGTTTCCTCGCTGAGAATATAGGGATTTTGCCGTTTGTAGGAGAGGGTTTTTGGATCATATTTGTTGGCTTTTAAAATTTTATAGATTTGGTGACGGGCTAATATTAAGCAATTTCCCTTCAGCCGGCCAAGGCGTTTAGCCGCTGGCCGCTTCTTCTGACCCGCCTGCTTGTAAGCACATTGGTATAACTCCAAGGCAAAATTATTATTGCTAGTGGGAATGACCCGCAGTTGAAATTCTTGCATGGCTGTTTAATCTTGATCCTTATACCAAAAGTTAACCGCTAGATTTAACCGCTCCACGGGGTTACGCTGCAAATTAGAAAGCAAACTATTGAGTTCATGACTATTGGGGGCAATGCTTGGCTCAAATTTAAATGTTAGCGTCAGACTCACCTCCCCCTGAATATTGGACTGATTCAGAAAGCTATTCACCGGCCCTGACATATTTTGAAATCCCCGTACATCCCCTTGGTATTCCAACCGCAAAAACTGCTCTCCCGTTTGGATCGTCACGCTTTGATCAATGTGGGGTTGAAACTTAGCCAATAAACCCAACGATGTAGACATTTTGCGATAGTCAATAATTTGTGCCACGGTAATCGACAACTCGCTAATGCCTTGGACTTTAAATTTCTCACACTCATCGCTCAGTTCATTAAACAGCCGATTGAGGGTTCCTTGCGATCGCCAAGATTTTGGTTTAACCTCAAATAATCCCGGCGGTTTCCCACCCCCATTAGGGGGATCAACAACAGGATTCTTTCCGATCAATACCTGAGTTTCTTTAGTGGCGGTTTCTCCCTCGCCATAATCCGCCACCACCCGGAACAGGGTTGTTTCACTGATCATGCCACTGTACTCATCCTGCGGGCGAAAATCACCCCTCAAAAACTGGTCATTGGCATGAAGTTGCACATTTAACGCACCTTTAGCCCGCCAACGCACCACAACAGGTTTACAAACATCACTCGATGGCATCAGTTCGCCATGGAGTTCAATCACCCTCGGTTCGGGCAGTTTGAGAATTCCCCGACGATATAACACCATCCGATCAGAAAATTCAATCGTTTCTGGCAATGGCAAAGGGGTTTCTGGCGTTTGGATATAAACCTGTTTGCCCATCGCTAAATCCCAGTAACCCTGCTTTAAGCCTTGCCGAATCGTGTCACGGAGTTTTTGGACTTCTTGGTCAATTAAAAAATTCAACTCCGGCTGTTTAAAGAATTGATCCCGGAGATTTTTCGTTGTCCAATGCTCCAAACCCGCCGGCCAAACCTTTTGCAAAATATAGGCCGGGGCAAAGGTATCCTTGGGATCTTCCGCTTGAGGGCGAATTTTTTGACAATCCCGTAAAGCTTTGAGGATAATATCCTGCTGATTCTTTTTACCTTTAATCATGCTGGCATCCTGGGGCGGTAGCGTGTAATGCATTAAATCCCTCGGTGCTTTTACGTCATCCTTAGTAGGATAGAAAAGATGGCGATAGGCATTGGTGAGGGCCACCCGCACAGCTAGTTCTAATTCTCCTTTTTTGATGTTGAGTTGTTTTTTCTGTGCCTCAGAAATATCATCTAAACGGTTAGGATTTTTTGAGATATTTTCAACGGCTTTATATTCCCGCGCTAAGTCAATGGCTCGCTTAATTTCTGTCTTATTTGCCAATAAAAAGAGGAGGCGATTGCGAAAAATGCGAAACTTACCCGCCTCACCAGTATTGTTAAAAATCTGCTCCACTAACGGCGGCGGCGGGTCTTGGGAGTTTGTCACCGTATCTTCATCAAAGTCTAAAATACAAAGTGCCAAATTATCTGCCACATCATTAACATCGGAAGCAGAATCCGGCGCGGCAATTAAGTGAAAAACCTTACTGGCAAAAATACTATCACGACGCTCCCGTAGATACTCTTTCGCCTCACTGGTGCTCACTTGCTCCTTCTCTTCAGCAATGATTTTATTAATTGAGGGTTCTTCTTTGAAACGGGCGATAGATGTCACCGGATCTAGATCCAAATACCAAGCCACCTTGACTAAATCATCTAAGACCTTCTCTATAAAGCCACTGTCTAAACCCGGTGTGAGTAACGAGAGATTTAATTCCGACCGTCGAATTCCAGAGGAAATTCCTTGGGTGAGGGAATGTAAAAAGATCGTGCGGGCGACCCAAGTGGAAAAAGGGGGTTTTCCGGCGTTGCTCCATTGCTGGTCTTGGACTTGAGCATAGGCTTCTCGACCATTGGGATTATACAAATCCGCTTGGATGGGTAAACGCATCAATGGCCGTTGGAGCCGTGATGTTAAATCACTGGTAACGGTGGGATGGAGGCCCACAGGAATATGATGGCTGTGGATCAGCGGTACAGTGTTGGTACTGTCATCATGGCGGCTTTGCCAAAGGTGCTGAATCACTAGGGCTAATAGCCGCAAAGCTCCCCGCGTCCGTTGGAATTCAGGAATGGCGGCAATTTTTTGGGTAAGGAGTTTAAACAATTCAGGATGAAAGGGATAGGAATTGGCGATCGCCTGGCTATAACTGGCATCTTGACAGCCATCGGGCAAATCCACCCGACTGCCCCGATAGCAATGAATATAGGCTTGCCCTGCTTTTTCCGCCGCATCGGCACTCACCTGTTCAAACAACCGTTGTTTAACAATGTTGTAAATTTCTACATCGGTGGATGGACTTAAAACCCGTTCTTGACGAGCCGAAGCCCGAATTGCTTCATTCAGTTCGAGGGTTTCTTCCCCAAAGGTATCCGCTGCTGAGGCGAGGGAATAAACTAGGATTAATTGATTCCCCGCTGCTGCTAAATCCATCAGGGAAAAGAGAAACGCCACGACTTGTTTAGCAAGGGTACTTTCCCCAATGACTTTAGCTCTAGTTGCTCGCAAATGGCGGGCCAGTTCATCGAGAATAATCACCGTGGGCTTGCCGTTGGTTAACTGCTCTAAAACTGAAGTTCCTGGACTAATGCCACTATCATCAGAACCTTTTAACAGTTCATAACCACGAATTCCTCCCACTTGATAGGCAATTTCACCCCAAAGGGTTTTGGTGGTGATCCCGGTTTCGCGATGATAAACGCCATTTTCTGGATCAAGATCTCGCCCATCAATGGCCGCCACTTGAACGGCATAGTCAGGAATTAATTTTAAATCAACAAATCGGTCTAGTCCCGGAATTTTGCGACCCTCCCGACAGATATGCCAAAGGGCAATTTGATCATGGGTTTTGCCACCGCCAAAACTGGTTTCGAGGCGAATAATCGGTGAACCGGCATCCGTACCACTTAACCGACCAAACACTTCCCGAATTAAGGTTTTAATGCCATCGGTGGGAAAGGTATTGGCAAAAAAGGCAGTGGGTTGTTGATAAACCGGGGGGGCGTTGCCCTCAACGACGGGGCGAATTTTAGCGGCAAAAATTTCGCTGCTGAGTTCTCCCGCTTGAATTTCCGGTCTGGGTTGGCAGTGGTCAAAGATGGAGGGCAACATGGGACAGTTCCTTTAAGCCGAAAGGGGCGAGGGTGTTGGCCGCCCCGGGTTTCCCCTCTAGCCTAGCGAAAATTTCCCTTCTCAACAATTCTCGATCCGAGATTCCGTAGGTTGCTCAATGAATGGTGCGTCAGTCGTTACGCTGTTCTTTTGCGTCTTAGGTTATCAATCTGACGCACCCTACAACTATTCCCCGTTCCCTATTCCCTACTCCGGATCGTAGGTAGAAGCAATATAAAGCTCCTTGAGTTGACTATCCGCCACCCCGGCCGGGGCATCGGTGAGGAGCGATCGCGCCTGTTGGGTTTTCGGGAAGGCAATCACATCACGGATCGAATCTTCCCCGGCTAATAACATTACCAACCGATCTAAACCGTAGGCAATGCCGCCATGGGGGGGTGTGCCGTAATCAAAGGCATTGAGGAGGAAACCGAATTTTTCCCGCGCTTCCTCATCACTTAAACCAATGGCGCTAAATACCTTTTCCTGCACTTCCCGCTGATAGATCCGTAAACTGCCGCCGCCAATTTCAATGCCGTTATAAATCACATCGTAGGCTTGGGCGCGGGCGGTGGTGAGATCGGCTAAATCTTCCGGGTGGGGGGCGGTAAAGGGGTGGTGGAGGGCTTCGAGGCGTTTTTCGTCGGCGTTGTATTCAAACATGGGGAAATCTGTCACCCAGAGCAGATTCACCTGATCGGGATCAATCATCCCCAACTGTGCCCCCACGACTTGACGGAGGCGATCTAAGGATTTATTCACCGTGGCGGTATCCCCGGCTCCAAATAGGAGTAAAGTGCCGGGTTCTGCGCCGGTTTTGGCCAGTAATGCTGCCTTTTGTTCGGGGGTTAAATTGTCTTTAATTGCGCCAATGGTGTCGATTTCGCCCCCTTCCCGGACGCGAATATAGGCAATGCCTTTGGCTCCGGCAATGGTGGCTTCGGTGAAAAGATCGCCGCCGGGTTTAATGCGCATATTGGAAATTTGATCGCCCCCAGGAATGGGCAACACTTTAATCATGCCGCCACTTTTCACCGCACTACTAAACACCTTAAACCCGCAATCTTTTAAAATATCGGAAACTTCCACTAATTCCAACCCGAAACGGGTATCAGGGCGATCGCACCCATAGCGATCCATGGCTTCCGCATAGGTCAACCGGGGGAAGGGGCGGGGCAAGTCAACGCCTTTGACGGTTTTAAAAATATGGCAGATCAGGGCTTCATTGAGGGCGAGGATCTCCTCCTGGCTCATAAAGCTCATTTCCATATCCAACTGGGTAAATTCCGGTTGGCGATCGGCCCGTAAATCTTCATCCCGGAAACAGCGGGCAATTTGATAATAGCGATCGCACCCCGCCACCATCAGTAACTGTTTAAACAGTTGGGGGGATTGGGGGAGGGCGTACCATTCCCCCGGATTGACGCGGGAGGGGACAAGGTAATCCCGCGCCCCTTCTGGGGTGGAGCGGGTGAGGATGGGGGTTTCCACCTCGATAAACTGCTCTTGATCCTCCAAAAAGCGGCGCATCGCCTTCACTACAGCATGGCGCAATTGGAGGTTACGGGCCATGCGATCGCGTCGCAAATCCAAATAACGATATTTCAACCGCAGATCTTCCCGCACCGTTTCGCTATCACTACTGGCCACCTGAAAGGGCAATTGCTGATGGACAGCGTTGAGCAGTTCAATGCGATCGGCGTAGATTTCAATTTCCCCCGTGGGGAGTTTGGGGTTAAGGGAATCAGCAGGGCGGGCGCTCACCCGGCCCGTAATCCGCACCACATATTCATTGCGGAGTTTTTCCGCATCACCGTAGGAAGCGGGAGTCCGTTCGGGGTCGCTGACGACCTGCACCACACCGGAGCGATCGCGCAGATCAATAAAAATTACTCCGCCATGATCCCGACGGCGATCCACCCAGCCGCAAAGGGTGACAGTTTGTTCCAGATCGGTGGCTCGTAGGGTGGCGCAGTAATGGGTTCGCATGGCTCAGGGTCTAAAAGGCTTGAGGATTCAAGAATTGTTACGTTGCCCATTATCAGCGATCGCGGCCCCCCTGTGCAGCATCAAGGAAATTGCCCCACAGGATTTAACCCGTTGATTTCCATGGCCCATTTTGGGGATCACCTCAAGGCTACGATAAGCTAAAGGGCAAAATTGCAGGTAAAGAGGATGATCAAAGGGTTAGGCTTGGGGGCGAGTTTGGTGGCGTTAACCGCAATGCCCGGATGGGCGGAAACGGGGTTATTTTTGGCCTATCCCCCCGATGGCCATCAGACGACGGCGCAGCAAATTTTCCTGATTGGTACTGGAGCGGGGCCG
>RECT01000185.1 GCA_007693875.1 Spirulina sp. DLM2.Bin59 | reverse complement strand
GATGGGTTGGCCCGGGGAGGGGTAAAGGGGGCGGCTGAGGGTGGCTTGGCAATCTTCGGCAAGGGTCATTAAGGAGGCGCGGTCAGTTTGGGGGAGGGCGATCGCTAAACCATCTCCCCCCAATCGAGCAAGGAGCGCCCGTCGTGGCAAGGCGGTTTGCAAACGGGACACCACTTGGCGCAGGACTTGATCCCCTGCATCTTCGCCAATGCTGTTGCGAATCCAACTAAAGCGATCCAGCTCCAGGAAGATCACGGTTTTGGCAACCCCCTGGCCCCGCTGGGGGGTTAATTGACTGAGGAAACTGCTTTGATTGGCTAAACCGGTGAGGCGATCGCGATTGGTGGTGTAGAGGAGGCGTTGGGCCATGGCCAAGACAACGGCGATCGCAAAGGCCAGCAACGGTGTCATGAGGGGGATCCACAGTTTCCCCTGCCACAGTAACCCCGCTGTCCCGGCGATGATCATGCCGCCACAGACCACGACTCCCGCCAGGATCAAGGGATGACGGACCTGCCAGGCGATCGCCCCCCCCACCACAATCCAAACCCCCAGCCAGAGCGATTCCCCCCAATGGGGCCAAAAACGAAATAAACGTTCTTCCCCCAAGGCCACAGCCACCAGTTGCCGCACCCCTTGACCATGGATCATCACCCCCGGCAGGTGTAGCGTCTCGGTATAACGACTATAGGGGGTGAGAAACAAATCCTTGAGACTGGGGGCAACACTGCCGATGAGGACAATTCTATCCCTCACCTGGTCGGCGGTGAGTTCCCCAGCCAAAACCGATGTCAGGCTAATGGTGGGGGCAAAATCTTCGTGACTGTGGTAGTTGAATAAAATTTGATAGCCCCGCGTATCAGCCCGTTGATACCCCCCCACATGGGGCGTGAGGCGGGGGAAGGGGACACCGTTAATCCAGAGGCGATCCCGGTCCAGGAACTGATCCTCATCAAACTGGGCCGCCTCCCCTAGGTAGGCGAGACTCACCCGCAGGGCAAAGGAATAATAGCTTTGCTCCGCATCCGCACCCCCCACAAAGAGCAGCAGACGGCGAATAACACCATCCGGGTCAAGGGTGAAATCGTTAAACCCGACACGATCCCGGGGAACATGGGGCGGGGGCGGGATATTGTTAACAATTTCTTCAATGGCAATCAGGTTGGCAGCCTGCAATTGGCGGGCGAGGGCCGGGTGATCCGCTGTGCCGGGCAAATTACGATAGAGGTCAAGGCCAACGACGCGGGGTTGATAGTCTTGAATCCGCTTGAGGACTTCCGCAAGCTGATCATTGCCAATGGGCCAACCCTGCCGGTGAATGTCTGCTTCGGTAATCGTGACGATCAGGAAACGGGGATCCGGTTCAGCAGTGGGTTGATGGGCAACCCAATAATCAGCAATCACCAATTCAAGGGGTTCAGTGAAGCCCTGGCGTTCAACCCAAATATACAGTGCCATCAGCAGTAGACTGGAGCAACTAATCGAGCGGATGGCGACCCAAAACAGATGGGGCCAATGGCGGGGATGCCAGCGCCTCAGCGACGCCATCAACACCCCGCCCTGGGACGATTGAGCCAATAACCAACGCCTGATCATTGGCTAAGGAAGCACTGCGTCAAAGATCCCAAATCCGAGGGTGGTGATCAGGGCTTGCCATTGGGCCTGTACCGCTGGGTTCTCAGGGTGGGCTTGGCGTAATGCGGTGATCAGGGCGATCGCATCAGTCCAGAGGCCCTGTGCTTGGTAGCCCTTGAGCCGTTCTAAATCAGCGGGCAATTGCTCTGGACTTGGGGAGACGGGACTGGCCGTTGCCACCCGTTGTAACCAGCCATCAACGACTAAATCCTGGGCAGGATTATCGCGATCGCAGATCACGGCAAAATACCATTGGTGAGGCTGACCGAGGGCTAAATACTGATCGGGAATCTGGACAGCGAGGATCGCTTGATCGGGTTCGACCCATTCAAGATGTTCATAGATTGTCTTTTGCTGATCATCCACCAGCAAAAATTCCACTTCCTGAGCTTGCCGCAAACTGGGCAACACGAAGTAAAGCGTGGGCTTTGCCGCTGCCGTGACCCCTAAGTTATTGGCGGGATGCAAAGCCAATAGGGGCCGGGGGCCACCCCAGCAACCGCCGCGCGTCCCGCCCCCTACCCGTCGCCCCGGAAATTCTCGCGGGCTGTCATCCTGGGCATGGGTGCCGCCGCCATCCAGTCGGCCGGGAAACTCGCTGGTGCTATCCTCCTGGGCCCGTACCCCCAGGGGAGATAAACCCATGCCTCCCCCAGCTAATGTTAGGGCGATGGTGACTGCGATTATTGTTCTGAATCTATTCGCCATGGCGATCGCCTCTCAAAAATATGCACCATAATTTCCTATTGTCCCCGATGGTCAAGGGAGAAGCCACCCCGGAGGGTGCCAACTTGGGACGTGGCACAGGGGGGTTAGCTGGCCTGGACTTGGGCCCCATGGCTCCGGGGGTCGCTGCCACCGGGGGCAGTCTTGGGGGTGAAGGCTGAGGTGCGGCCGCTGGCGTTGGCGTAGGGCAGGGGTTGAGCCGCAGCCAGGGCCCCCAGGTCAGCCTCCAGAATACTCAAGGGTTGTTCGCCAACGGCTTGGGCGATCGCCCCCCCCTCACCATCAAGATAGATAAAATGGGGAATGCCATCGACATCATATTGCAAAATTTCCGGCAACCATTTGGGGTTATCAACATTGAGCATCACAAAATTGAGGCGATCGCCATAGTCAGCCTTCACCGTCGCCAGATCCGCCGCCATCGCCTGACAACTGCTACACCAGTTAGCATAGAACTCCACCAAGGTCGGCTTACCATTGCTCAGAGCCACTTCTAGGGGCGTGGCGGCGGCCGCCTGTTGATCAAGATTGCTACTACCGTTTTCAGTTTGCAGGGAGAAAAACAGCGTCGCAGTGAGGAGGATAGCAACGGCGGCAATTACAATGTTACGAAGACGTTGGGGTGCAGTGGAGGTTTCTGTCATGGGCCTCTTGATTAAAACAGTCCAGTTTCTTCCTCACTGTACCGCGAACATTCCTGCGGTGTTAATCAGCCCCTTGAGGTATCGATGCCGCTGGTGTTCGTAGCGCTTGAACCCGGGCTTGACGCTTCGCTTTCGTAATTAGGAGAGGATTAAGATGAAAAAACGAGTCACACTCACCTTTCCTCGGCGTACGGTGCATATGCCAATTACCTACCGATTGGCGAAGGAATTTAACGTAGCAGCCAATATTATCCGCGCTCAGGTAGCCCCGAATCAGGTGGGTAAGCTGGTGGTGGAGCTGTTGGGGGACATTGATGAACTCGAAGCGGCCATTGATTGGATGCGATCGCAGGATGTGGGCGTATCCTTTGCCAGCCGAGAAATTGTCATCGATGAAAATATTTGCGTAGACTGCGGCCTCTGTACCGGTGTCTGCCCCACCGAAGCCCTTAACCTCCATCCCCAAACCTTCCAGTTGCAGTTTATGCGATCGCGCTGTGTGGTGTGCGAGCAATGTATTCCCACCTGTCCCGTCCAGGCGATTTCCACCACCTTTTGACCAAAACCCTTAATTCATGGTTGACTTACCCCCCCTTGACTCCCTGCTGATGCTCCAGAATGATATCCATCCGGACTCCACCCTCAGCAGCCTGATCCTCTATGACATTCGCTTTGAAAATAGCCGCCTTGGGGTAGAGTTGGCGGATGTTTTCGACCGTGACCCCCATCTGCCAGGGGTGATCCTCACGGAGGACGGTAAATTTATTGGCATGGTGTCGCGGCGGCAGTTTTTAGAATATTTACTCCTTCCCCAGGGTTTGGATTTATTTTTAGACCATCCATTGCGGGTGTTTTTCCGCTATAACCCGACGAATTTGCTCGTGTTGTCGGTTCATACTCCGATTTTAACGGCGATGCAACGGGCCCTGAAGCGATCGCCCCAATTCGCCAGTGAGCCCATTGCCGTCAAGGTAGATGCAGAAACCTACTGTGTTTTGGACTTCACCCAACTCAGCCTCACCGCCTGGCAAATTCGCGGCATTGAAACCCAAGTCCGCTACGAGCGTAGCCAAGCCCAAATGATCCAAAGTGAACGGATGGCCAGCTTGGGTCGCCTCGTTGATGGCATCGCCCACGAAATTCTCGATCCCGTGGGGTTCATCTGGGGCAACCTCACCCACATTTGCCGATATGAGCAGGATATTTTGCAACTGTTACGGGCCTATGATCAGCATCTGCCCGACCCGCCCCCCTGCATTGTTGATCTCAAAGCAGATTTAGAAATTGACTATCTCCAAGCGGATTTTCCGCGAGCGGTGGAAAGTGTAACGACGGGGGCAAAACGGTTGCGGGACTTGGCCATGAGCTTACAAAACTTTTGCCATGTGGATGAAATTTACCCCAAACCCGCTGATCTCCATGGAGCCCTTGATGGCATCCTGCTATTGCTGAAAAGTCGCCTCAGCAGTGAGATTAAGATTGTCAAAAACTACTGTGCGCTTCCCCCGATTACCTGCTATCTGGGCCATTTGACGCAGGTCTTTGTCAATGTTTTGATTACCGCCGTCGATTCTCTCCTCGAAGCGGCTGTGAGCCATCAAGTGCGGCAGGATTTCCAAGATTTTGAAGGCAAACTCCATGCCAATTTTCCCACGATTGAAATTACCACGGCCATTCAAAGTCCGGCGGATCGTCCTTTGATGAAACGCAAGGGGCGGTGGGTTTCGATCTGTATTGCGGATAATGGGGCGGGGCTGACGGTGGATGAGCAGGAAAAACTCCGGGAGTCTTTTTCCATCCAACGACGCACCCATAAAGAAACGAGTTTATCCCTCAGTTACCAAATCATCACCGCCAAACATGGGGGAGATTTTTTGTTTACCTCCACACCGGGCGATCGCACCGAGTTTGAAATTATCTTGCCCTTTGAACAAAATTAGCGACGCATTCCCCCACCTCACCGCAGGCAGGTGGGGAGAGTTTCATGCCTAGGGGGCGGGGATTGAGCGCCAGCCCGATCGCCAAGTCGGCCCTCACCGCCAAGATGGGTTAGGACAGGGAGCGGGATCCGCGTCAGCGTACCGTTCCCCTGATATCCTTGGGGGTGTTTACTGTGTGAGGCATTGCCCCTTGGTTCTGGTTAACCTGTCGTTTCTCTCCCAACAGCCGACGGGCATCTCGACCTATGCCCGGAATCTCTACCCCCACCTCAGGCCCCTGGAGCCGATCCTCCTGACCCCTGAGCCAGATGAGGACTATCATTGCTATCCATTGCCCCGGGGGATGAGTCCGGATCGGGGTCTGTGGGGCCATGGGTTGCGGCTGTTGTGGACGCAGTTTCGATTGCCGAAGTTATACCGCAAGCTCCGAACAAGGTTGCTGTTTTCCCCCCTACCGGAAGCGCCAATCTATAGCCATTGTCGCTATGTGGTGATGATCCATGATCTGATTCCGCTACGGTTTCCCCACCGGCGATCGCAACTCAGCTATTACCATCGTTTCATTCTGCCCCAGGTGGTGCGCCAAGCCCGCCATATTCTCTGTAATTCCCAATCGACGGCGCGGGATGTGGTGGAGTTTTTCCGTGTGCCGGCCCATCGGGTCACACCCATTCCCCTTGCCTATGACCATAACCATTTCCAGCTTTTAGATTTGCCCACCCGCACGGAACGCCCCTACTTTATCTATCTCGGCCGCCAGGATCCCTATAAAAATCTGCAAACCCTGATCTATGCCTTTGCAGCATTGCCCAACCGGGATGATTATGAACTGTGGCTGGCGGGGCCCACTGATCGACGGTATACCCCCCAATGCGAACGCCTCACCCGGGAGTTGGGGATTCGTGATTCGGTGCGGTTGATGGAATATGTCCCCTATGAGAAGTTACCGGCGTTGTTGAATCAGGCGATCGCCCTCGTTTTTCCCTCTCTGTGGGAAGGGTTTGGCCTGCCTGTGTTGGAGGCCATGGCCTGCGGGACCCCGGTGATTACCTCTAATGTTTCTGCATTGCCGGAGGTGGCGGGGGATGCGGCTTTGTTAATCGATCCCTATAATACTGCCGAACTAACTGCGGCTATGGATGCGATCGCCACCGACCTGAATCTCCGGGAAAACCTGATCCAATTGGGTCTATTGCGGGCCAGTGAATTTAGCTGGGCCCTGACGGGCCAACGAACCCTCGAAGTGCTATACCCCTTCGCCTAGCACGCCCTAAAGCGAGACCGGTTAACTATCCCGGAGTAAATTCATGGGAATCCCCATCTTAAATGTCGTGCCCACCCCCGGCTCCGAGGTGAAATCCAGCACCCCATGATGGTCTTCCACCACAATTTGATAACTGGTGGCCAACCCCAGGCCCTGGCCTTGGCCAATGGGTTTGGTGGTGTAAAAGGGGTCAAACAGTTGCGATCGCACCTCCGGGGCAATGCCCACACCATTATCGCTAATTTCAATCCAGCAGTAATCCTCAATGGCAGAGGTTTTAATCGCAATCTTCAACTCCACGGCGGGATCCCGCCGTTGGCGCAGGGCATCAATGGCATTGTTGAGGAGATGGAGGAACACCTGATTTAATTTGCGGCCGTAGCAGGTGAGGTGAGGGAGGTCAGCATATTCCTTGAGGATGGTGATGGCCGGCGCCGGGGTGAGCCGATGATCCAAGAGCCGTAGGGTATTATCCAGGGATTTATGGACATCCACCTGCTTCACTTCCGACTCATCCAGATGGGCAAAAATCCGCAGCGCCAAAAGCAGCGATTTTAACCGCTCCGTACCCTTGTGCATCGATTGCATCAAGTGGGGCAGATCCGTGCGCACAAAATCCAATTCCACATCATCGAGAAAAGCCTGAAGCTCAGGGGAGGGTTGGGGGAGTTCCGCCTGATAGCGGCTAATCACATCGAGAAGAATGTGGGTATAGTCCAAGGCCGGCGAGAGGTTCCCCGCGATAAACCCTACGGGATTGTTGATTTCATGGGCCAGCCCCGCCACCAATTGCGATAACCCGGCCATTTTTTCCTGTTGGATCATCTGGGCCTGGGTTTTTTTCAATTGAACCAGGGCGGTTTCTAAGTCGCGATTTTTAGCGGTCAGTTCCTGATGCAATTGGGCTAATTCGAGATGATGCTCCACCCGGGCTAACACCTCTTCCACCACAAAGGGTTTAGTAATGTAGTCTGCCCCGCCACTGCTAAAGGCTTTGATCTTATCCTCCACCTCACTGAGGGCACTGAGGAAAATCACCGGAATCGGTTTAAAGGCTGGCTCTTGTTTGAGTTGTTCACAGACCTGATAACCATCGAGATCCGGCAGGTTAATGTCCAAGAGAATTAAATCGGGGGGGAGCGATCGCACCGCCTTCAAAGCCATCGTGCCATTAATCGCCTTACGAACACCATAGCCCTGGGTTTGCAACATTTCCGATAGGAGTCTGAGGTTAGCCGGGGTATCATCCACAATCAGCAAGTCAGCAGCCATGGGGGTTGGCTGCTCAATGGGGAAGGAAGAAGGAGCCATAGTTATTGGGGGCATAGCATCAGGGGTAAAAAAAATCAGGGGCAGAGCAAAAACGCCTACTATTCACTTCACGGGTTTAACGTCAGTCCCGTGGGTTTTAGCCGATAGCTCAGCCTTAACGAAGGGTTGTAATAATTCTAGAACCCGATCAAACCGGAATTGCACCGTCAACTCTGTGAGATAAAACATCAGGCTGGCGCAATCGGCGGGGATGTGGTCAATCAGCGTAAAGATTTGGGTGTCGTTGCCCTGGAGGGCGGCTTGGTAAACTTGTTCGCGCCAACCAGCGGGCATTTGGCGGAGACTGGCGTTACTTTCCCCCGTTGGGGGATCTGACCCCAATGGTGAGGGTTCGGGGATTTCCGGGGGCGCTTCGACAAAGTTTAGGCCTAAGTAGGTGTGAATTTTTGCGCAGAGTTCCGCTTCTTTGAAGGGCTTCCGAATGAAATCATCACAACCAACGGCGAGGACATCCTGGCGGTCTTCTTCAAAGGCACTGGCGGTGAGGGCAACAATCACCACCCGCTGCTCGGGCCGTTGACGACGACGGATTTCTCGGGTGGCGGTGTAACCATCCATGACGGGCATCCGCATATCCATCCAGATGAAATCCGGTTGCCAAGCTTCCCAAAGGGCGATCGCCTCTTCCCCATTGGCGGCTTCCCGCACCTCTAGCCCCCAACGGCTGAGAATTTGGTTCAACAGCAGGCGGTTGGTGGGTTTATCTTCAACGATTAAAAAGCGGTAATGGGGCTGATCGGGAGCAATGCCGACAATATTCATCCCCTCCTCCGGGTGAGAACCGACAACTTGATCCGCAGTGACCGGCATAATCTGGATTGTAAAGGCAAAACTTGCCCCCTCCCCTGCCCCACTGGTGACGGTCATTTCCCCCCCCATGAGGCGAACAAACTTTTGGCTAATCGGTAGCCCTAGGCCCGTGCCTTCTTGGGATTGCACCCCGACGCTGGTTTGGCCAAAGGCCTCAAATAATTTGTCCTGCTCGTTGGGATCAATCCCGGGCCCGGTATCCTGAACTTCAAAACAGAGGGTATCGGGGGCTAAGGCCGTCACCGTGAGGCTGACTTCCCCCTTGGTGGTGAATTTGACGGCATTGTTGAGCAGGTTGATCAAAATTTGCCGTAATTTGCCCTCATCGGTATAAATGTATTGAGGAACCTGGGGCGATCGCCCCACCTGCAACGCCAGGCCCTTCTCCTCCGCCTTGAGACGAAACATCTGTTCTAAATTTTGCAACAGCCGGTAGAGGTCGAAATTACTTTCCGAGAGCACCGTCCGCCCCGCTTCAATTTTTGACATTTCCAGGACATCGTTAATCAATGTCAGGAGATGTTCCCCTGATTGACTAATGATTTCCAAATATTGCCGTTGGCCCTGGGGCAAGCTGGCCTCCCGATTCAACAGTTGGGTAAACCCGAGGATGGCATTCATGGGGGTGCGGAGTTCATGGCTCATGCTGGCCAGGAATTCACTTTTGGCCCGGTTTGCCGCCTCCGCTGCCTCTTTAGCGCGGGCTAATTCCTGGGCTTGGGCCTGGGTTTGGGCAAAGAGTTCCGCCTGCTGCACCGCTACCCCTAACTGGGTGGCAATTTGGGTCATGATCTTCACCTCGACCTCTTCCCAGGTGCGGGGGCCGCCATTTTGG
>RECT01000250.1 GCA_007693875.1 Spirulina sp. DLM2.Bin59 | reverse complement strand
CGTGGGCGTGGATAAAATTACACCATCGGCGGCAATATCAACGGGGGCATGGTGGCCAATTTTAATTTCAAAATGGCACATACTCGTCAGCGGCTCCCGGTGCAACACCATCTCATTTAAACAGAGAGCCTGCCACAGCAGCGTTTCCTGACGATACACCTGCACCGATAGCATCGATCGCTCCTCAATCATGCAGTTGCCCGCCTGAACTTCGGTAATGGCGTGGGGCAGTTGATTCACATAGGTTTCCGTTAAAAAGCCCATGTGGCCCGTGTTCACCGCTAAAATCGGCATTTCTAAAGGAGCAATCTGCCGACAGGCCGCCAACACCGTGCCATCACCGCCTAAAACAATACAAAAGGCCATGGATTGATCAAAGCCTTCGGGAACGAGGGCATCCATCGGGGTGGGGTTGGGCAGTTGGTCACTTTGTAAATAACCCAGTAACCCGCCTTGGCTCGAACGGACACAGACTTCGTAGCCTTCCTGCGAGAGGGTTTCCTCTAGCTCTTGGGCCATACGGCAGGCAACGGGCTTGATATCGTTAAATAAAACGCCAATTTTAGGCACGGTGGTCTTCGGAAAATAGGGGTGTTGCAATTTAATCAATGTATCGGGTTTTGGCCGTTCTCAAGATCATCCCAGGATCCAGGAAGTTCTTCACTTTCTGGGGGCGGGCTGGGGGCCCATGGGGCAATCAGGACGATCGCCCCCCCATGGCAGGATGATCACTTCTTCCCAGCCTTGGCCTTTTGCTTGCGGCGTTTTTTCTCCTTCTCTTTTTCGTAGCCGATTTCCTTGAGCTTGGCCATGATCCGGGTGAAGTATTCTTGCAAATAGGCTTCGAGGGTGGTGGTGTCGGCAGGGTCAAGCTCCAGGACTTGGTAAACCGGCTCCATGGGGGCATCGAGGGGGCGATCGCTGGCTAGGACTTCCGCAAAGGTGAGGCGATCGGCGACGTTTTGCCCCCATTGGAAAAAGCGGGTGACACGACGAATCAGCCGCAGGATGGGGAGTTCTAACCGGGCTGTTTTGGCGGTTTGCCCCGCCAGTCGCTCACAGAGGCGGATGATTTCATAGGCTCCCCAGGCTCTGGGGCCGACGACGGGATAGGTTTGGTTGGCTGCCTCTGGGGTTTCGAGGGCGCGGACGGCAATTTTGGCAATGTCGATGGTGTCCATGTAGGCGATCGCCGCCCCGGCTCCGGTAATCCACACCAATTGATTATCTAAGATTGGCACAGCATACTGACCGATTAACCCCTGCATAAACCCACAGGGCCGTAAAATCGTGTAGGGGATGCCGGATTCCGCCAGGAATAATTCGGTGCAATGCTTAATCTCCATCAGGGGGACGTTGGGGAATTTTTCCGCGTCGAGGATGGAAAGGAAGACATAGCGTTGAATATTGGCGGCTTTGGCGGCTTGGATCAGGGCCACTTTCCCCTCCCAATCCACTTCCCGAATCCGTAGGGAGTCGGTGGCACGGGTGGTGGCGGCATCGATGAGCCCTTCTACACCCTCAAGGGCCGGTGCTAGGGTTTCGGGATCACAGAGATCTCCCTCCATCAGTTTTGCCCCCCATTCCTGTAAAAAGGAAGCCTTGCGGGGATTGCGCACTAAACAGCGGACGGAGTGACCGCTATCAATGGCCCGCCGGACAATTTGCCGCCCTAAGGTTCCCGTTCCCCCAACAACCAGTAGCTCCATAGGATTTTAAGATTCTTAAAGAGTTTGTAATATTTCTATAAGATTCTATCAGAAAGGGGGAGTTTCCCAAAATGATCCCAGCCAGAGGGGATCGATCAGGATGGGGCGGAGCGTCATGGTTGCGCCCTTGATGCCGGGGTGGGATGGCTCTTTGCCCCATCGCAAAAAAAGATGATTGCATCGGCAACCACCTTTAAATCTATCCCTCGCAAGCTTAGGAGCGCAGAGGGTTAGAGCATACCCATGTTGGCAAAACCTAAAATGACACCAGCGCCTAAAATGTGGCCGAAGCAGGTGGTTCCCAACAGGGCTGGCAAGCCCATGCCGCCAAACATTGCCGGCATCGGCAATCCAGGGCCCGCATTGGGCTGGTCGATTTTAAATTTACCGATGGCGATCGCCAACACATTGCAAACAATCATGATAATCGCCACCGTCGGACTCCAGCCGATGGTACTGGGGACAGCAGCAGCAAAAAGGGTCAATGTCATTGTGCAATCCTTAAAAACTAAATGGGCTTTGTTAATGTCCAAGTTTTAGCCCGAAAGCTGGAAACCCGTTGCATAACGTTGCAATTGTTCATCAAACCCTGCAATCTTTGTAAAGAACTGTGTAGTGCTCAAGCTAAACAAGCCCCCAAGGTGGCCGCCAACCGCAGCGGATCTACCCCTAACTCCGTATGGGCCGCCGCCGCCCGTTTCCCCGCCGCCGCGTGCCAAAAGGCCGCCGCCGCCGCCACTTCCACCGCCGGAGCCTTGGCACTGGCCCACAGTCCCGCCAATAATCCCGTTAAGACATCGCCACTCCCTCCCCGCGCCAAACCCGGCGTACTGTCGGGAATCACCCAAAAATCGCCATCGGGGGAGGCGATCGCCGTCCTTGCTCCCTTTAAAAGTACGATCGCCCCCGCCTGGGCCGCCGCTGCCAAGGCCGCCACAAAGCGATCGCCTGGCTCTAAATCTGGGAATAACCGCTGAAATTCCCCCCAGTGGGGCGTGAGGATCGTCGGGGCGGGCCGTTCCCGTAACCGTTCCACCTCAGTTCCCAAGAGATTTAAACCATCGGCATCCAAGACCAAAGGTACAGGCGCCGCCAAAACCTGGGGTAAAATTTCCCCCGCCCCTAGGGTTAAGCCGGGGCCGCAGGCGATGGCATCATACCGGCTTAAATCCAAGGGCAAGGCGGCGATCGCCCCCTCCGGCGTTTCCGGGCAACCCACCACCAGGGCCTCCGGCAACTGCGCCACCACTAACGGCTTTAAGGCAGCGGGGACGGCGATGGTCAACATCCCCACACCACTGGCCCGCGCCCCCAACCCCGTCAGGATGGCACTACCGGCATACTGCTGAGAACCACAGATCAGGAGAGTATGGCCCTGCTGGTATTTATGGCTGACAACGGCACGGGGCAGGGGTAACACCGCCTCAAACTGGGGTTGGGTAAAGCGTTGATGAATGGGAACCTCATCCAACACAGCGGCGATCGCCTGGGGGGGTAAGCCCAGATCCAAGCAAGCCACCTGGCCCAAAAAGGGTAACGCCTGCTCCTGGAAAAAGGCCCGTTTCCACAGCCCCAAGCAAAAGGTATAATCCGCCCGGATCGCCGCCCCCAGCACCGCCCCCGTATCCGTATGAATACCGGAAGGGAGGTCAATGCTGATCACCGTTTGGGTCATGCGGTTGAGGGTGGCGATCGCCCCCGCCAACTCCCCTGTAATCGGCCGCGTCAAGCCAAAGCCAAACAACCCATCAATAATCAAGTCACAATCCGCCAACCCCGCCACCGACTCCACCCTTGGCAGCCCCAAATAATCCGCATAATCCAAATGGTTTTGGGTTAAAGGCTTCACCTCCCCCAAAGGCACATAGAGCCAAACTTCCCGCCCCCGCAGCGCCAATTCCCGCGCCACCACCAGCGCATCGCCGCCATTATGGCCCGGCCCCACCAAAACCCCCACCGTTTTGACAGCAGGGGCAATCTCTAACGCTAAAATGGTGCTAGTCAGGGCCATCGCCGCTTTTTCCATCAGTGCCGCCACCGGCATCCCCGCCGCAAAAACCTGGGACTCAATTGCCATCATTTGGGCCGTGGTGATAATAAAGTTCTGTGAATCCATCCTGCTCAGTGTCAAAGCGAGTTCTCGTTTAGTTGTATCATGAGAGCATAACAGTTCTTTTTGAATTTTTCAGGTTTTTTTGATCTCTGAACTTTATTGCTCCACCGCTAAATCCAAAAACTCGTTTATAACATTAAGTCAAAATTATTTAAATCCCTATTCATAGATAGTAAATCATGGTTTTAATTGCCACCTCTAAAATCCTCAATCATTTAAATTCTTTAACCAAAGCACTGTTACTAATTGGGTTGATTGCCCTCGGATTTTTAGGAAATTATTTTAGGCTGCCTTTATTTTTTGGGGTAGATTTCATTTTTGGGGAAATTGCTGTTTTCATTGTCATTGCCCGGTATGGTCTTTTTTGGGGAACCTTAGCGGGGTTGATTGCGGGGAGTTGTACCTATCTGATTTGGAATCACCCCTATGCGATGATTACCTTTACTTTAGAAGCCATTTTTGTCGGTTCAGGACTACGATACAGCCGCCTCAACATCCCTTCCCTGGTCTTGCTTTACTGGCTCATCATTGGCATGCCTTCGGCAGGACTTTTGTATCACTTTATCTTATCCGTGCCGGTGAGTGGGACAATTTTGATTGCTTTGAAGCAATCAGTGAATAGTATTGCCAATGGTTTGATTGCAGTTTTGATTTTACAGTATATTTTTGCCTATGGAAAGCAGAAATCAAGTCGTCAACAAAATACACCGCTTCAGCAAATTCTGTTTAGCTTGTTTATCTCCTTTATATTTTTTCCGGCCCTATTGATCACAGTTTTAAACTCACAACAAATGCTCGCTAGTATTGAAGCTGATATTGAAATGGAGATTCTCATTGCTTCACGACCCTTAGTGAGCAGCTTAAACTTCTGGTATGACCAGCATGAGCGAGCAATGATGACCTTAGCAGATTTTGCTAGAAATTCCTCCGTTGCAAACCTGCAAGATGCCCTCGATGTCGTCAACCAAAGTTTACCTGCTTTTAATCATTTAGCAGTATTCGCAGTAGTTAATAATCAGCAGAATATGATCGCGAGTACGGGCAATAGTAATATTAATATTAATATCAGTACCGCAGAGTTAAACAGTCGGCTCAATGGGTATCCAATCAACTCAAAAATGCTGTTGGAATTTCCCGTTGATTCCCCCACGCCAGAACTGCATTTTTATTGGCCCTTGGTGCGGGATGATCGCCCCGCTCTCCTCTATGCCAGCCTCAATCTTGACTCGGTGATTACCCTCCTCCAAGACAATACCGATATCGACGATTTGCAAGCGACACTCCTCTCCCCTGAAGGCAAAGTGATCGCCACCAGTCAAAACTCCGATGCCGCCGCTGCCATGAGTGAGCAAAATGGCGAGGTACGGACTGTCAATGACCGCATTTTCCACTGGTTGCCCAAGGTTCCCCCCAACACCCCGATCATGAGCCGGTGGCGACAGTCCTTCTATAGCACGGATTTACCCCTGAAGGAGCCTGTGCCTTGGACGTTACGGGTACAGATTTCGACGCGCTCCTATATTAATACCCTGGAGCAGATGTATATTCGTGCGCTAGCCATGGTGTTTGCGATCGCCCTCTTGGCCCTTGCCGTCGCCCATCTCCTCAGCCGCCGCCTCAGTCAACCCCTCCTCACCCTTGCCACCCTCACCACCAATTTACCCCACAAAATTTTCAGCCCGGAGCAGCAGGAAAATTTACCCGCCCTCAACACCAGCGGCGTTTTAGAAATCAACACCCTCAAGGCCAACTTTAACGCCATGGCCACCGCCCTCCAACAAAAATTCACCGAGCTCCAACAAACCAAAAATCACCTTGAACACCGTGTTAAAGAGCGCACCAGTGAACTGCTCCAACTCAATCAAGATCTCAAAGCTCAAATCATTGAACGGCAAAATATTGAAACCCGCTTAAGGGAACAGGAAGAACGCTATGCTCTAGCTATTTCTGGTACAAATGATGGGATTTGGGATTGGAATTTACAAACTAATGCAGTTTATTATTCCCCCGCTTGGATGCGCATTTTGGGCTACGAAAATCAGCCCCTCCCGCCCACCCTAAAATCTTGGTCAGATACCGTTCACCCCGATGATCTGCCCATGGTTATGTCTGAAATTCAAGCTTATCTCACACAGGAAAATGCAGCCTATGCAGCTACCTGCCGGATGCGCCATCGGGATGGAGAGTATCGTTGGATTGAGGCAATGGGTAAATGTTTGCGAGACAGTGACGGCCAGCCCTATCGGTTAGTGGGGACGATTACGGATATTACTGAGAAAAAACAGGCGGAAGCGGCATTGTATCTCGCCAAACATCAAGCAGAATTAGCCAACCAAGCCAAAAGCGAATTTTTGGCAACGATGAGCCATGAAATTCGCACCCCCATGAATGCGGTGATTGGCATGACGGGGCTATTGTTGGATACCTCACTGGATTCACAACAGCAGGATTTTGTTGAGGTGATTCGTTCCAGTGGTGAAGCCTTACTAACGCTGATTAATGATATTCTCGATTTTTCTAAAATTGAATCCGGTAAGTTGGATTTAGAAGCCCAACCCTTTCAATTGCGGACTTGCATTGAAGAATCTTTAGATTTATTGGCGGCCCGGGCTGCTCAAAAAAATATTGATCTCGCCTATTTAATGGCGGCGGATGTGCCGCCAGTGATTCAGGGAGATGTCACCCGGTTACGGCAGATTTTGGTGAATTTACTGAGTAATGGTGTGAAATTTACGGAAACAGGGGAAGTGGTGGTGGAGGTCAATGCCACCTGGCCGACGATGATTCCTGAGCCTGGGGCGATGCTGGCGGTGGAATTGCATTTTCAAGTGCGGGATACTGGCATTGGCATTCCGAGCGATCGCCACCATCGCCTCTTCCAAGCCTTTAGCCAAGTGGATGCCTCCACCAGTCGCAACTATGGGGGAACGGGCCTCGGTTTGGTGATTAGTGAGCGGCTCACCAGGATGATGGGGGGGAGAATGTGGGTAGAAAGTGAGATCAATCAAGGTTCAACTTTTCATTTCACCCTTCAGGTGGAAACCTTCAGCAACGTTCCCCTCCCTTCTAACACGCTGCTCCTCGACTGTCTCCACCATAAACAGGTGTTAATTGTCGATGACCACCCCATTAACTGCGCAGCCCTTTACCTGCAAATTAAAGCCTTTGGCATGTACCCCAAGAGCGTTGATTCCATTCCATCGGCAATTCTCCTCTGTCAGCAGGCCACCGCTCCCGATGTGGTGCTCATCAATGGCGACATCCTCATGGACATTGAGCCAAACCTGTTGGCGGGATTCCACGCCGTTCATCCGCATCTGCCGTTAATTATGCTCACCAACCTGGGCCATTCCTCCCTAGATATCACCCTCAATGGGAAGGTGGTAGTAGCTGCCTATTTAGCAAAGCCCATTAAACAGTCTCAACTGTATAATGCTTTTGTACAAGTGCTTCATGATGAATCATTACCGTTTGCTCCTGTGTCGATGAATCCTACCCCTGATCGCCCCCTGGCGGAAACGCTACCTCTCCGCATCTTGCTGGCGGAGGATAATGTGGTCAATCAAAAGGTGGCGTTAAATATTCTGAAAAAGTTGGGCTATCGGGCCGATGTGGCGGCCAATGGCTTGGAGGTCTTGGAATCCTTAGCACGGCAATTTTATGATGTGGTGCTGATGGATGTGCAAATGCCCCAGATGGATGGCTTGGAAGCCGCCCGGCACATTTGCACAGAATGGAGCGATCGCCACCGTCCCTATATTATTGCCATGACCGCCAATGCCATGGAAGGCGATCGCGCCGAATGTTTAGCGGCAGGGATGGATGATTATGTCAGCAAGCCGATTCGCTTACCAGCCTTGATTCAAGCCCTCAAAAACACCGTTGCCCATCGTCAGGAGGCGCTGCAAGTTCCCGATACCGCCCAACCCCATCCCCTCGATCCTGCGGTTTTAGATGACCTAGTGATGATGGGGGGAGACACGGCCGCCGAATTGATGGTGGATTTAATCGATTCCTATGTGGAGTTGGCCCCCCAATTGCTGGCGGATATTGAGACCGGCATTGATCAAGATGATTATGAGCTTTTTGCGAGGGCAGCCCATTCGTTAAAATCCAGCAGTGCTTCCCTAGGGGCGACTTATTTAGCAGAACTGTGCGAGGGGATCGAGCATGAGGGGCGCTCCGCCTTGGAGAGCGCATCGGATACAGCGAAACCATCGCCAAGCCTCGCAATGATTCCCGACCTTTGGCAACGCACCTGTGCAGAATCTGAGCGGGTGATGGCGGCTATGGCTCAGGAACGGCAAAAATATGCTGGTTGAAGGAGGGAAGGGGAAAGTGGGAAGGGAAATTTTTTCTTCCTACTTCCTACTCTTTACTTCCTACTTTACTTCCTACTCTCTGCTAAAGATCGGCATCAATGGGGAAACGACGCATCAAATCCAGAGCGCGGCGGGCATTTTTGCACAGGCCCACCGGTAGCCCGGGCACATGGGGGATTTGCGAGAGTAGATCGGCGGTGCGGCGCAACATCCGCACTAAATCCCCCTCATCAAAGCTGGTGTTTTCACACAATGCTTCCCAGGATACCCCCAAGACCCACTGTTCAATCAAGCCAATTACTTCAAGGGTTTCATCCTCTAACCACACTGGCAGTGTCACCTTATGGCGGTATTGGACTTTGATCAGCTCTTTGCGTAGGGGGATCAACTTGGCCAGGGCCAGTAATACAGATTCCGGCGGGGCATAATGGCTCCAACTATCAGGACGGGGCGGCTCACTGATCAAGACATAGGCGGCGGCGGCCAGGTCTTGGGGATCGAGGTCATCGAGATGGCCGGACATCAACACCAACCCGAGCCACAGTTCGTTATCCCCCCGGATGGCGGCGGCGGCTTGGCCAATGGGCAGGGGGTTATATTCGTCGAGGGCAGCAAATTCCCGCAGCACCTTCACCAGGTTGGAAAATTCGCGCCAATGGTGGGTTTGGTGCTCTTTGTAGCTGGCTTGGCGATCGCGCAGGCGTTGGCGTAACTGACTGCGGAGGTTATGACGTTTCACCAATGGCCCCGGCTGGCCCCATTGGTTGAGGGGATGTGTCTCTAGAGCTTGGAGCACCTGATTGAGGCGATCGCCTTGGGCCGTCACCTCCGGGGCTGTTGCCTCCTGATAGGGGATCAGGGGCATGGCTTCGACGACGGCGGCGGTGCTGTCGTTGCCGGGGTAATATTGCCCCAGTTTGTGGGCGAGATCTAGGGGGGGTTCGAGGGCTTCGAGGGCGGCTAAACTGTCGCGATCAATCGTCACTGTGGCAATCTCCACCACATCCTGATGGGCCACCACCGTCCAGCGGTTATCCTCCGTTAAACAGAGGTAATAGGGGATCTTGCTGCGGCGGGGCAGTTGGGCCACGAGGAAGGCGATGAGGGGAACCCG
>RECT01000261.1 GCA_007693875.1 Spirulina sp. DLM2.Bin59 | reverse complement strand
GGGCCGAGCCGTTGCGGGAGGGTTATCGGCTGATGCAAAGCCTTTTGGCCATCGGTTCCGGGGGGGTCTGGGGGTCGGGCTATGGCTTTTCCCAGCAGAAACTCTTTTATCTCCCGATTCAGTACACGGATTTTATTTTTTCGGTGTTTGCGGAGGAATTTGGCCTGGCGGGGGGGATTTTGCTGCTGGTGCTCTTGGCTACCTACGCCACCCTCGCCTTTTGGGTTGCCCTCAAAGCCCGCCATGCCATCCATCAATTGATTGTGATGGGAGCAATGATTTTTCTCGTGGGCCAGGCGTTGATCAATATTGGGGTGGCCACGGGGGTATTGCCGACAACGGGTTTACCCCTGCCCTTCTTCAGTTATGGGGGGAGTTCTGTGATTGCCAGTTTAGCGATCGCTGGCCTGTTGGTGCGGGTGGCGCGGGAAACCAATGCGGCGGAGGTGGTTTCCCTGGCCAGTCGCCGTCGCCCAGCGCAACAAACCCCGGAAAACCCCTAGGGGAGTGATACTATGGGCGATGTGGATTGTTTTGATCTTGCCTGTGCCCTCCCTTCGTTCTCCTCGCTCCTCCTCTTGGCAACCCCTGCGGCTGTTGGCCCAGGGGATTCGGCTCTGTCGCGATCCTCAAATGCGCCGCTGGGGGCTGTGGGTTGGTGGGGTGACGGGGGCGATCGCCCTGCTGGTCTGGAATAGTCAGCTTGTCCTCGCCACCAGTTCCGGGGCGGGGTTTATGTGGTGGGTCTATTGGTGGCAACAGGGCCGTTGGCAGCGTTCCCTACGGCAGATCGAGCGGTTATTGGCGGGGCCGCAACAGTCTTTAGTGGTAGCGGTGGCCAGTGGGGGAGGCGTGGCGATCGCCACCTATTTTGCCATTGCCATTTGGCTGCATACGGAAAACCATTGGTTAGCGGCCCAGGAAATTAGCCAAGGGGTGGCGATTTGGGCCATTCTCGCCTACCTACTCATCCAACAAACCCAGCAACAACGCCGCCGCACCACCCATCAATACGATCGCCTCATTTGGGCCCTCACCCATCCCAACCCGGTTAAACGGCTCTTTGCCCTCCATAAACTCAGCCAAACCCACCGGGACTATAGCCGCAGCCAGCGGCAACACCTGCGGGATTATCTCCATTTGTTGCTCACCGAAGAACAGCATCCCCGCGTTCAACCGGCGATTTTAACGCTCCTCCAAGCCCTCAACACCCCCAAGCTATCGGCCCTGGATGCCCCGCCGGTACAGATTCCCCTCCACCTCAAGCAGCCGGTGCGGGAACTCCACAACCGTTAAAAATTCCCGTAAGGGCGAAAGGTTTATTTTTTGCGCCCCTACAGGTGGATCTGATCGAGGTGGCGACGGGGGTTTTCGCTGCGGATGCTTTGGAGTTTTTCGTAATATTCCTTTTCCAGGGAACTGGGGTTTTGGGGAGGCGTGATCATGATTTTCACCAGTTGATCGGTGCGATCGCCCTTGGGATTTACCCAACCTTTACCCCGGAGCCGTAGGGTTTGGCCGGTGCGGATGCCAGCGGGGATTTTCATCGTTACGGGGCCATCGGGGGTGGGGACGGCGATCGCCCCCCCTAACACCGCCTCATCGGGGCTGATGGGCACTTCACAGGTCAAATTATCCCCATCAAAGTTAAAAAAGCTATGGGGTTCAATGTCCACATTGAGATATAAATCCCCCCGGGCCCGCGTCAGGGGATCAATTGTCCCTTTGCCCCGCACCCGGATGCGGCTACCGGGTTTGGCCCCCGCCGGAATCCGCACATCAATAATTTCTCCCTGAATATTGAGGCGTTTCTGCACACCCCGAAAGGCTTCGGTGAGACTGAGCTTGAGGTTAGCTTCACTGGTAGCCCCAGGGGTAGAGGTGGGGGCGGAATATTCGGTGCGAAAGCCGGTGCTGGAGTTGTAGTTACTGCGGTTGTTGGGGGGGGTGCGATAGCTGCGGGTTTGGCCCCCTAAGAGATCACTCATGAATTCTGCAAAATTAGCGTACTGGCCAAAATCCACCGTTGGGCCCGTGGAGCCGCCGCGACTGAAGGGATTGCCGCTACTTGTGCCGGCCTGTTGCCAATACCGGCCGAACTGGTCATATTTGCCCCGTTTTTCTGGGTCAGAGAGGACTTCGTAGGCTTCGCTGATTTCCTTAAACCGCGCTTCAGCAGCCTGATCCCCAGGGTTGCGATCGGGGTGATACTTCAAAGCCAGCTTGCGGAAGGCTTTTTTAATCTCTTCCGCTGTCGCCGTTTTCCCCACACCGAGGATGGCATAGTAGTCTTTGAAGTCCGTTGAAGCCATAAACTCTCCCCGTGTTTAACCCATCAGTGTCTCAATCTCTTGAATTAGCATAGCAGAGCAATTCTCTCGGCTCGGTTCGGTTTTTCCGACCTGATCCCGATGGGGAGGGGGGGAACTTTAGGGGGAGGCGATCGCCCCTGTGGCTCGCCCGCCTAAAATAAATTCACATTGAGCAAGGCAAAACGATGATGCGGATTGGCTATTTAACCGGAACCTACCCCAGGGCAACGGATACGTTTATCCAACGGGAAGTTTTCACCCTACGGGATCTTGGCGTGGATGTGCGCACCTTTGCCGTCCGTCGCCCCAGTGCCTCCCATCTGGTGGGGGAAGAACAACGCCAAGAGCGCGATCGCACCACCTACCTCCTGCCGCCCCAATTGCCCCAACTGCTCACCGCCCACCTGGGCCTCTTGCTCAAAAATCCCCGCCGCTACCTGGGGGGGCTAAAACTAGCCATTCAAACCCGTCAAGCGGGGTTAAGGGGCCTCCTTTATCAACTGGTTTACTTTACCGAGGCGGGACTCCTCGCCCATCAACTCCACAAACAACAGGTAGAGCACCTCCATAACCATTTGGGGGATTCCAGTTGTACGGTGGCGATGTTGGCGGCCCATTTAGGCGATCGCCCCTATAGCTTCACGCTCCATGGCCCCTATATTTTCTATGAACCCTACCGTTGGCGATTAGATACCAAAATCGAACGGGCTAAATTTGTCGTCTGCATTAGCCACTTTTGCCGCAGCCAGGCCATGTACTTCGCCCCCTTCCCCGCTTGGCCCAAACTCCACATCATCCATTGCGGCGTTGATCCGGCGCAATTCCAACCCGTCCACCACGACAAACCCGGCTCTAACCTCCTCTATGTGGGGCGGCTCTCAGCAGCCAAGGGGCTGCCGATTTTGCTCAATAGCTTGGCACAACTCCAAGGTTATTACCCCGATCTGCGCCTCACCGTTGTGGGGGATGGGGAGGATCGGCAACTGTTAGAGCAGTTTGCCCAGCAGCGCGGCGTGGGCGATCGCGTCCTCTTCGTCGGCTATCAATCCCAAACCGAAGTCCGCGCCGCCATGGCCCAAACCGATGTCTTTGTCATGCCCAGTTTTGCCGAAGGGGTTCCCGTTTCACTCATGGAGGCAATGGCCGCAGGAGTACCCGTGGTGACAACGCGGATCGCCGGCATCAGTGAACTCGTGGATGATGGCATCAACGGTTATTTAGTCTCCCCAGGGGACAGTGATGCCCTGACGGCAAAAATTGCCGAATTATTGGATGACCCCAAGCTGCGCGGGCAATTCGGCGCCGCCGGTCGTCAGAAAGTCGTGGCAGAGTTTAATTTAGCCACAGAGGTGGATCGCCTCTATGAGGTCTTAGCCGCATCCTTAAATGGGAATGCAACGGTTTGATCCGCCAGCACAAAACCAAAACATTTAAGTTAAGATAACTAAACTGTGGGTTAGGGATTTGACTGATCATCAAAAAATGCCGCCGGTGGGGCAAAAGTGATTGTAAATTTTCCGTAAATTTGCGGAATGGGGTCAGGGATCAGCCCTAGGCAGATTTCTTCCTATTTACAAAACTTTAGATTTTTGAAAAATTCCCCAGACTTTCAGGAAGTTTTATTACGAGTGCAAAAGTCTCCTGACCCTGCCGGATTTGATCCTTTAAAATGAATTTAACAATTTTTTTGTTGTTCAACCCATGGAATGCCTCTACCCTCAGCATAGTCTGTCAATTAACCTCGTTTTCCCTTGATCTTTGCCATCACCTCAGGGTGATTTAAGACTCATCAGTCATGGATAATATGCAAACTGAACGTAGTGCCGTGCTCTCACCTTGGTCGGAAATTAGCAATGTCACCCTGAGTGATTGGAGTGCCGGCCATAGATTGTCTCGGCAGGTTTTCGCTGCCATTCATCAAGCGTCATCTCTAGAGAGTTTGTTAGCAAAGGTGTCTGGGGTAGTGCGGGACTGTTTTGCTGTAGATCGGGTGGGCATTTTTCGCTTTGAACCGGATTGGCCGGGTCATGGTGTGTTTATCGCTGAATCCGTCGCCCCCGGGCTACAGTCAGGGTTACACCGAACCATTCAAGACTCCTACTTTGGCCACCATCTCACCCAACTCTATTTAGACGGTCAGATCAGTGCGATCGCCGACATCGAGCGCACCGGCCTCACCCCCTGTCACCTAGAAATGTTGCGGCGGTTGCAAGTTCGCGCCCAGTTGATCCTGCCCATTTGCGCACCCACGGGGGGCGTAAGCCAGGGGTTGTGGGGGCTATTGGGGATCTATCACTGCCAAGGGCCACGTCCTTGGTCTCAAGGGGATCTCGAAATCGCTGATCAAGTCGCCCAGATTCTCGCCCTCGCGATCCAGCATTATCAGGATCAAAGCCTGTTGGCAGCCCAAAATGAGCAACTAGCAGGGGTAATGGAGCGGGAACGCACCCTAGCGGCCACCGTCGATAAAATCCGGCGCTCCCTCGATATTCAAACCATTTTTGAAACCACCACCCAGGAAACCTGGCAATTACTGAATGTGGAGCGGGCAGTGATTTACCGGTTTGCGCCGGACTGGAGTGGCGAGATTGTTGCCGAAGCGATGAACCCGGAATGGCGATCGCTCCTGGAATCCCATCCCCTCATTGCCGACACCTATCTCCAAGAAACCGCCGGGGGCCGCTACCGGGATAATGAGCCTTCGGTGATTAACGATATTTACCAAGCGGGTTATTCCCCCTGCCATGTGGAGTTAATCGAACAACTCCAGGCCCGAGCCTACATCATTGTTCCCATCTTCCAATCCCTAAAACTCTGGGGACTGTTGGCAGTGTATCAAAACTCTGCCCCTCGGCAGTGGCACAGCTATGAGGTGGAGCTGCTCACCCAAATTAGTACCCAATTGGGTATTGCCCTCCAACAAGGGGAACTCCTCGAAACCACCCGCAGCCAAGCCGCAGACTTAGCCTTCGCCATTAAAGAATTACAACAGACCCAAACCCACCTGATCCAAAGTGAAAAAATGGCCAGCCTGGGGCAGTTGGTGGCGGGGGTGGCCCATGAAATCAATAATCCGGTCAATTTTATCTTTGGTAACCTCACCTACATTGATAACTATACCCAGGATTTACTGGAGTTAATTCAGCTTTATCAGGACTATTATTTGGCACCACCCCAAGCCATTCAGGAGCGAATTGTTGAGTTAGATCTCGAATTTGTCGCGGAGGATTTACCGAAAATTCTTGCCTCCATGAAGATGGGAACCGAGCGAATTCGGCAAATTGTCCTCTCACTTCGCACCTTTTCCCGGTTGGATGAATCCCAAATGAAGGCGGTGGATATCCACGAAGGCATTGATAGCACGCTGTTGATTTTGCACCATCGTCTCAAGGCGCGATCAGGTCATGGCAAAATCCAGTTGGAAAAGGACTATGGCGAGTTACCCCGGGTGGAATGCTATGCGGCGCAGTTGAATCAGGTGTTTATGAATATTTTGAGCAATGCCATGGATGCAGTGGAGGAGCGGGCGGAGGAAGAGCCGACATTTGAGCCGAAACTGAAGATTGTCACTCGTTGTTTAGGGGAGGCGGTGCAGGTTCGGATTCTCGACAATGGCAAGGGCATTAGTCCGACGTCCCAGGCGCAAATCTTTGACCCTTTCTTTACCACAAAACCCATTGGCAAGGGGACGGGGCTAGGGTTATCGATTAGTTATCAAATCGTCGTGGAGCGCCACCACGGTGATTTACGATGTCTCTCAACCTTGGGACAAGGCACAGAATTCCGGATTACGATCCCCCGACAAAGTTGACCGGCTCCCCCTTCAAGAACGGGGCCTTGACGCTGTACCCTCGTCGGTTGGACAATCTCACGGAGGTGTGGCGGCATCTTTTCCCATTGCTTCTATGATCAAAATCAATGCTACTGGGGATTAGCTCATGGATCAGTCCGTTACTACTCGGCCTCGGGGCCCTCGCTTCAGTTTTCTAGATGCTCTGCGAGGTTTGGCATCCGTCTGGGTAGTGCTCTACCACGCGGCGGCTGGTGAACATACCCCTCTACTGGAGAAAACGTTGCCCCACTGGTTATTTGAAGTCCTGTTTCGGCAAGGCTATTTGGGGGTGCCGGTTTTCTTCGTCTTGAGTGGCTTTGTCCTCAGCTACACGACCCGCAATCTCAAAATTTCCTGGCCCCTGTTTCAGAACGCCATAGTCCGTCGTTGGGTACGCCTCTCACCGCCCTACTACATCTCCATTGCGCTTTTTTTGCTCGTCACCCTGCTGAAAACCAAGGTTGATGGCAGCCTCTTCTGGATGCCTTCTTGGGATAATTTACTGGCTCACCTGGTTTATTTGCAGGTGATCTTGGATTTTAAGACGATTAGTACCGTTTATTGGGCCCTCTGTATTGAGGTGCAGTTTTTCTTGGTCTATTTTGCCCTCATGGCTTTGGGGCAGGGGTTGGATCGGATTTCGCCCCGGATGGAGCGAGGGTTGGATCTGGTGGTGATGGTGGCGGCGGCCATCGCCCTGCTCTGGCCCTTAAATATCGTCGATCACCATTGGCTGACAGAAGGGTTATTTTTTCCCTATTGGCATGGTTTTCTGTTGGGAGCCTTGGCCTACCGGGTCTATAGCGATCGCCTATGGGGGCCGTGGTTATATAGCTATGGGGGCTGTATCCTGGCAGCAGGGCTGGTGCATCAGCATTGGTTCTCGGTGATAGCGGTGATTGTGACGTTGGGGATTACTGTGATGGGGCATTATCAGCAACTCAACTGTTTAAATTGGCGTTGGCTCCAATTTTTAGGACTCATTTCCTACAGCCTCTATATCACCCATCCTGCCATTAGTCGGACGAGTTTGTTTTTGGGTCGCCGTTTTTTGGATACGAACACGGTCTGGGGCGAGGGCCTCAATGTGGCGATACACCTATTGGTGTGCATTGGATTTGCGGCGCTGTTTTGGTATGTGGTTGAGCGCCCCTCTGTGGTCTGGAGCCAACGGTTGCGGCGATCGCCAACCATAACATCCCAAACCTAGGGAGATACTGGCGGCAACCACTAATCCTGCCCCAACATTTGTAACTGATAAAGGTTGGCATAAAGGCCCCCTGCGGCTAAGAGTTCCTCATGGCTGCCGGTTTCCACCAATTGCCCGTGGTTGAGGACGAGAATGCGATTGACATTGCGAATTGTTGATAAACGGTGGGCGATGATAATCGCGGTTTGATCGCTCAACACCCGCTCAAGGGCATCCTGCACCAATCGCTCCGTCCCCACATCTAAATTAGCGGTGGCCTCATCCAGCACTAAAACCCGGGGGCTACGGATCGCCACCCTGGCAAAGGCAAGGAGTTGCTTTTGGCCCCCCGATAGGTTTGTGCCCCGTTCCCGGAGGGGGGTGTCATAACCCTGGGGCAGGTCTTCGATGAACGTGGCAACGTTGGTGCTTTCTGCCGCTTGTTTGACGGCTGCAAGGCTGTATTCTTCCCCGAGGGTGATGTTCCGCTTCACATCCCCCGCAAACAAAAAGCTTTCTTGCAAAATCACGCCAATATATTGCCGCAGTTCCGTTTGGGGGACATCGCGCACATCTACGCCATCAATCAAGATTTTGCCGACAGTGGGATCATAGAGGCGGCAGAGGAGGCGGATAATCGAACTTTTGCCCGCGCCAGTGGGGCCGACGAGGGCCACTTTTTCCCCCGGTTTGATCGTGAAATTGAGGTTTTTGAGGATTAGTTCATCGGGTTTGTAGCCAAAGGAAACGTTTTCAAAACGAATTTCCCCCGGTTCAGCGGCGGAGGGAAGGGAGCGGGGGGTGAACGATCGCGTCTCCTGGGCATCCCGGACTTCAATGGGTTCATCCATCAGTTCCGCAATCCGCTCCACGGCGGTAAACCCCGATTGAATCATTGTGAACTTTTCCGCAAAGCGGCGGATCGGGTCAAAAAACCGCTGGGCATAGAGGATAAAGGCGGAAAGGGTTCCAAAGGTGAGGTAATCCCCCATCACCATCACGCCCCCCAGCCAGAGGATAGCGGCGATCGCCACCAATGCAATCCATTCCAGCGTCGCCGATACCGCCGAATCATGAAAAATGGTTTTATCGACGGCAGCACGGTGGCGATCGTTAATCACCCGGAACAGTTCACTATTAAACTCCTCCCGCCGGAAGGTTTGGACAATGCCAATGCCAGCAATATTTTCCGTGAGCATCGAGTTGAGTTTCGATAACTCCTCACGGGCGCGGTAGTTGGCTTTGCGGTATTGCTGTTGGAAATAGATGATTAAGATACTGACGGGGACGAGTAAGAAGATCAACAACAGGGCCAATTGCCATTGGAGGGCGAACACCGTCACGACCACGACGGCAATATAAACCACATCGCTCAAAATTCCCACCGCTCCCGTCGCAAACACATCCCCCAAGGCCTCCACATCGTTAGTAATGCGGGTGACGAGCTTGCCCACGGGGGTTTTATCGAAAAACCGCGAGGAGAGGGAAAGCACATGGGCAAAGAGATCATCGCGGACATCGGCGGTAATTTCCTGGCCCACCTGTTGCACCAGATAGCCCTGAAGGGAGACAAACAGCAGGCGGACGACAATTGTACCGAGCAAAATCAGCAATAACCGGCTGATCCCCGCGTTAATACTCAACCCCGCCAAAAAGCCCCACACCGGCTCTTGACGAATCAGGGAAATGGCCTGCCCAATGATCAGGGGTTGGATCGCACCGGCTGCGGAGAGGGGAAAGAGGAGGACAAGGGAAATGATCAGGAGCTTTTGATGGCGGCGGGCGTAGGGGCCTAATCGTCGCAACAGTCGCCAGTCACCGCCGTTAATTTGCACAGGAATGATCAGGGGGTAGAGTGTCCGCTCTCTAGTGTGCCATATTCCCTGATTTCCCAAGCCGGGATCTCATCCCCCCACCCGTTAGCGACGGCGTTCATGG
>RECT01000128.1 GCA_007693875.1 Spirulina sp. DLM2.Bin59 | reverse complement strand
CCCGGGTGGTGCTGGGGGTTGGGCCAACGCCGCGGGGGGCTGGGGGGTTGGGGGTTAAAACTTCTGGGGTGATGGGTTCGGGTTGGGTTTCCAGAACTTTAAGACGTTTGTGGAGGGTTTGAATTTGTTTACCCAGTTTGGCAACGGTTTGATCGAGGTCTTCGAGGTGCTGGATGCAGTTGTAGGGGTCTTCGATGTTGAGGAATTGAGCGATCGCCATTTTCAGCGTATCGTTGCGGGTTAAGCCATGGGCCTGAGCATGGTCATCAAGGGCAATTAGCCATGCTTCAGGGACTTTACAGGTAAGAGGAAACTCTGAGGCCATGGGGCAGGATGATGGAAAGAATCAAATACAAGTCTAGAACTTTTGTTGCCCCGGTGCTGAAACCGCGCGATCGCTCCGTGGAATTGCTAGGATGGCGTTCATCGGGTCAGCATAATCAGGGAATCGGGCAGGGGTCATGAAAAGCACGCTCATGCGGTGGAAATTGCTCTTGCTGCAAGGGCTGGAGTTAAGCAGCGAGCAACAACAGCAGTTGGTACAAGCCATTCAGCATCTGGCGGATGACCCTGGTTTGCGGTTAAAAGCATTTGAAGTGGAAGGAGGCGATCGCCCCGCCTTTACCTTTCAAGGCGGCAGTATTGGCTATCAACGTATCCGCACCCTGTTCAAAACCCAACAACTCACCAACATCCTCAATCTCCCGATTAAGGATGTCAGTCCCCTAGAAACGACTCCCCCAAACCCATCCCCCGTGATTCCCCAGCTCCAACCCAACCGGCCAGCAGAAAACCTGGCCACGGTTCTCTATGAACATTTCGCCCAGTTAGTGGCAACGGAAAGCCCTGAAATCGTGCTGAATCACTTTCAGCACCTCTTAATTGACACCCATAACATTCAAGATATGCAGCTCCAGGCCGCCCTGGAACAAGTCGTCCTTGCTAAAGATGCCCCGGCCAAGTTTCCCCAAATTCTGCTCCATTGCTGCCTCCTCCTCATCCATCCCTGGCAACAGCACAAAGAAACCCACCCCTACATTGCGCAACTGCTCACCTATTTTCAGCATCTCCCCGGAGCTGGCTTTAAACAAGCCCGTGGGATTCGTCGGCTTCGGGAACTCATGCATGAATTTCTCACCACCGAACAGTACAAAATTCTCTGTCGTTTAGGGCAAATTGCTAACCCCGTCCCGTCCAACCCTGACCGGCCCTTGGGGGATTTAATCTACCGCTATTCCTTCCTGTATAAAAACTTGTTACTCACCCGTGAGAGCGACTATGAGCATCAACGGATCATCCAGTCCTATGATCAACGCGCCCAAGAATACTATGAGTTTCGCCTTAATCGCTTTGTCACCTACCAAGCCCGTTTAGCCCAGTTAGCCAAAGCCAGACAATTGAGCCAAGGGGCGGGGCGGATTATTCGGCGGGAAAAAAATCCGACGTTGCTGGGCGATCGCGAACTTGCCGCCGCCCTCCGCCATTTTTGGGATAAACACCCCGGTCGGGAAACCCGGCAGGAACTGGCCCAACGGCTCCGCACCGACTTTCGCCGCTTCTCCTCCTACGCTGACTTTAAAGCCCAACTCCATCAATACCTGATTACCTCTCTGCCCACCAACAGCACCTATCCCCTCAGCATGCAACTTAAAGTCCACCTGCAAGGGATTTTGCCCCACTACAATCACCGCCGTCCCGATGAAGCCCTCAGCCTCCGCACCGCCACCAAACTGCTGGGCCTATTGATGGTTGAAAACGATGCCCACCCCGACCATTACCTCTTCATCGAAGCCGTCGCCAACCTGGGAGCCAGCATCACCATCGGCATGCTGATCAAGCTCACCCTGCTTTGCCCGCCCCTGTTACCGGAATTAGAAAAACGTCTGAGCCATCTCTTTCGTCATTATCAAGACAGTCTGCAAAAAGACACCAATTGGCTGATCAAAGTCTTGGAAAATTACCAATTAGCCAGCAGCATTTACTACGGTTCTATTGATCTTTCTCCCTTGATGCAACTCCTCAAAATCAAACCCCCTCAGCCCAAAAGTGAAGGCTGAGGATCCCCCCGGCTACGCCGACCCCCTTAATCAGGGGGTTAAATTTTCAAAACCCCCCTTTTTTACGCCGCAGGGGCTTAGGGGGGCAGGGGGGATCTTCCCTTTAGTACACTTCAACGTGCCAGCGGTGTTCCTTCTTCATTTGTTTGCGGAGATCATCCCAGTGCATGCCGCGTTTCTCCGCTTCTTGGGTGAAGGTCTCGGAAATGGGCGGCTCCATCCCTTTCAAACCACACATATAAACGTGGGTTTTGGGGCTTTGAATCATTTCAAACAATTCATCGGCGTATTCAGTCACCCGGCTTTGAACATACATTTTGCTACCCTCGGCAGTTTGTTGCTCGCGGCTAATGGCGTAGGTGAGACGGAAGTTATCGGGGAATTCCGCTGCCATCTTCTCTAACTCTTCTTGGTAGAGAATGTTGGCACTGTAGGGAATCCCAAAGATCAACCAGGCTAACCCTTTAAATTGATAGTCTTCGTGTTTTTCCTTAAACATCCGCCAGAGGAATGCCCGGAAGGGGGCAATCCCGGTTCCCGTTGCCAGCATCACCACCGTGGCATCTTCATCGGGGGGCAAGAGCATTTCTTTCCCCACCGGGCCGGTAATGGCCACATCAGACCCTACGGGTAAGTTACAAAGATGGCTGGAGCAAACCCCATAGACGGTTTCGCCGGTTTCGGGGTGTTGATATTCCAGTTGGCGGACACAGAGGGAAACGGTTTTGTTGTCTTCGCGATCGCCATGGCGGGTGGAAGCAATGGAATAGAGCCGCAGTTTATGGGGCTTACCATTGTCATCTTCACCGGGGGGGATAATGCCAATACTCTGGCCTTCCAGATAGCGCAGATTGCCCCCTGAGAGATCAAAGGTAACGTGGCGCACTGTACCGCTGCCCCCCTCCCGGACTAACTCGTAGTTTTCGACGCATTTGCCAATGAAGGGTTCTTTCGGCTTGTAGAGATTAACGGGAATTTTGGTATCCGTGGATTTGGGATGAACGGTCATGGCATCACTCGCAGCTTCAGGGGCAGGGGCTGAGGCTGTCGGAGCAGCGAAAGCAACCGGAGCAGGGGGTTCACCGTTGACCGGCTTAATACTGACAATTTTGCCTCCCAGTCGCAAAATCCGCTGCATTTCTTCACTCATGCGGTCATAGGCCACCGTAATGAAGACGCTACCGCTACGACGGAGGGAGTAGTTCAGCCTATCCGTCTGATTGCTCTGGCGCAAACCGACAACCTCATAAATAAACATCCGACTCCCAGACTCAGTATTCTGAGCCAAAGCAGAACTTTGTCCGTACATACGCTGCCTATCTCCAAAAACTTCAAAATTGCATGTTTACTGCTGCAAAAACACACCGTCGTCTGCACCACAGTGCGGGGAGCAAATCCCAGCCCCCCAGGTGTGACCTTAAAAAGGAGCTTTTGCACCATTACTCAGCCTATCATTGTGCGGGACGCTACGGATGGGGCTGAATAGAGAAGCTGAAATTTTTGGGGATTGACCAGGGAGCGATGGCGGATGGGAGTTTTCCGGGCGATCGCCCCCCAGTTTAGGCAAAAGCTCCCAGGGTGGACTGTAGCGGAAACATCTTTTTGCCAGTTTTCTGTCGCAAAAATGCCCCACGGGCCTTAGCATAGAGACTGGGCAGGCAGTGGTGCCGTTGCTGTCTTGTCGAGATTTCCCCATTCTGATACAATCGGGCGTACATTGCTGGTATTAAATACTTATACTTGGCACAGTTGCTGTTTTCCCCGGTGATCGCGTTCCGCTGTCGCAATTCGCTGAAGGGATTCTTGCAAGGCGACGAGTGCCCACCCACGGAACCCACCCAATGCCGTATAGTCAGTTTTAGGCTTGCCTAAAGGACTTTTTAGAAATCTGTTTTGTAAAGAGGAAAGGTATGATCGCGCAGTCAGACCGTGTTGTTCTTATTGGAGTTGCTGGTGACTCGGGGTGCGGAAAATCTACATTTCTCCGCCGCCTCACGGACTTATTTGGTGAAGAGTTTATGACTGTGATTTGTCTAGATGACTATCACAGTCTGGATCGCAAAGGCAGAAAAGCGGCCGGTGTCACCGCTCTCGATCCGAAGGCCAATAACTTTGATCTGATGTATGAGCAGATCAAAGCCTTAAAGGCCGGGAGTCCCATCGACAAGCCGATCTACAACCATGAAACTGGGGAACTTGACCCCCCCGAACGGGTCAACCCCAATAAGGTGATCGTCATTGAAGGCCTCCACCCCCTCTACGATGAGCGGGTGCGGGGACTGTTGGATTTCAGCGTCTATCTGGACATCAGTGACGAGGTGAAAATTCGCTGGAAGATTCAGCGGGATATGGCGGAACGGGGCCACACCTATGAGGATGTTTTAGCTTCCATCAATGCCCGGAAGCCGGACTTCTCCGCCTACATCGAACCCCAAAAAGAATTTGCCGATGTGGTGATCCAAGTCTTGCCCACCCAATTGATCGAAGACAAGGAAGGGAAGTATCTGCGGGTGCGCCTGATCCAAAAAGAAGGCGTGGAGAACTTCGAGCCGGTCTACCTCTTTGATGAAGGGTCTACCATTGATTGGCGGCCCTGTGGTCGGAAGCTGACCTGTAACTACCCCGGCATCAAGCTCTACTATGGCCCCGATGCCTATATGGGCCATGAGGTTTCCGTGCTGGAAGTAGATGGGCAGTTTGATAATCTCGAAGAGATGATCTACATCGAAAGCCATCTGAGCAGCACTTCTACCCGTTACTACGGTGAGATGACGGAGTTGGTGCTCAAGCATAAGGATTATCCCGGTTCTGAGAATGGCACGGGCCTGTTCCAGGTGTTGGTGGGTCTGAAAATGCGCGATTCCTATGAGCGGTTAACCCGTGGTAAGGAAGGGAAAGTGGCGGCGAAGGTTTAGGCGAGATCCCCCCTGCGGTATTTAACCCCCTTATTAAGGGGGTCGGCGCAGCCGGGGGGGTCGTGACATTGGGGGGAAGCAAGATCCCCCCTGCCCCCCTTTTTAAGGGGGGTTTTTCGTTACGCCTGGGGTAACGTAATCAATAAACAGCCGTTGGCGGGGGATGCCGATGGCGATCGCCTCTTCCGTGAAAGCCTGTTTGAGGCGGCGGCGGTATTCCCGCGCCACATCCCAATGGCGCATCGGTTGGGTTTTGAGCAGCAGCAGCAACTGGCAACCGTTGGCATCCAGTTGTTCAACCCCGAGCATTTTTGGCTCCTCCGTCACCTGGTCACACCAATGGGGATCAGCATAAAGATCTGCGGCTACCGCTTCCATCACCGCCATGGCCTGCTCAATATCGGTCTCATGGCTCACCGTCACCACCAGCTTGGCCTGAGACCAACTGTTGGTCATGTTCCGCACCAGCGTGATTGTGCCATTGGGGATTGTGATCAGTTCCCCATCAAGGTTGCGCAGTTGGGTGATGCGGAGATTGACATATTCCACCAGGCCATTGACCTGATTATTGATGCCCACCACATCCCCGACAGCATATTGATCCTCTAAAAGAATCAATGTCCCGTTAATCACATCTTTGATGAAATTCTGGGCCCCTAGGGAAATGGCAAAGGTAATGATCCCTAAAAATGCCGTCAGGGGGGTGCTGATGGCCCGAAATTGATTGAGGGCCATGAGGATAAACAGGGCATAACAGATCACGGCACTCACCCCCTTGGCCGCAGAAACGAGGGTGGGAACCCGCAATGAGAAGCGATGGGAGGAGGCGATCGCCTCTGTTTGCGCCTCTAACCATTGCCGCGCCACCCGGTCAATCATTAAGGCCGCCGAGTGATCCAAAAAACTCACCCCTAAAAACAGCAGCAAGAGGAGTAACGGCGTACCCAATATCCCATACTGGCCAAAACTCCGCAGCCATTCCCCCGGCCATACCCCCAACAGCCAATTGGCAAAGGGGCGGGTGAAATAAAACGAGCGACTCAACAGACCCACACTCACGACCCAGAGCAAAATTTGCCCCCAAAACACCGTTTGCCGCAAAAAGGCATTGATGTTGTAGTCTCGTTGGGAGGTGAACTTATTAACCTGGAGTTTAAATAATTCCAGGGGGCTGGGGAATTCCCGGTCTTCAGCAATTTGGGGGTGTTGGGTGGGGCGATAATCGGGATCGGGTTGGCGGAGGGTTTGCCGCTCGGCCCGTAGTCGCTTTTGCCAGAGGGCCAGGCCGCCGCTGCTGAAGATAGTGAGGAAGAGGAAAAAGATGGCCCAGAGGGCCGCCCGGAGGATCACCGCCGGTTGTCGTCGCTCCCAGGCTTCGAGCAAAACGCCGTGGATCCGATTTGTGAGCCATTGGGATAGCTCCTCAAGGGATTGACGGGAATAGAGGGCATCGGCTTCGGTGATCGTGAAAATTACCTGGGGCGTGGTGTTTTCGGGAAATGTCGCCTTGATCACCGTCGTCACTTCATTCACCGGCTCCGAGGTCAAAACCAATTGGGTGGCTAATACATCAGCCTTAGCATGGCGATCGCCCAGATCCGCCAACTCTTCCCGGCTATAACTGGTCATACTGGCCAGCACCTGCTGTAACCGGCGGCTAATTTGATCAGAACGGAGGGCCGCCTCCCCGGAACGCTGGGCATTGGGGCCGAGGGTTTCCGTGGCCACCGTCAAAACGGGATAGCCATCGAGAAATACCGGCGCAATTTCCAACGTGCCTAACTTCACCGTCGGAATATTGGGGCTACCGCTCACTTCCTCAATGGAAAAATCCAGGCCGGTAATTTGAGCCGGAGAGGCCATGGCCATCCCCACAACCCCGACCACAGTCAGCACCAACAGCGCGAAAAATTTGAACCCCCGCTTGATCATGCAGTCCTTAAAATACTTTTACCCTTTCCCCTTTCCCTTTTACCCTTTCCCAGGGGGGCGAGGGACTTTGGATCATCATCGCTGGTCAAGGGTGGGCTAATAACTGCCCCGCAACACCGCCGCCGCACTCACCCCATAGAGCCGCCGCGCTGATTCGATCGCCTGTTGGGTAGGGGCATCTAATTGGCCATTGATGGGGCCGCGATAAAACCCCGCCACCCGGAGCCGTTCCTGCATATTGCGAACTTGGCTCGCAGAAATAGCACTGTGGATTGCCGTCCAGGTCTGTTGCCCCACTACGCCATCGGCATTGATGCCGCGATCGCGCTGGAACTGGGTTAACGCGCTCCTAGTGGCCTGGTCAAAATTGCGGGTGGGGGCGTTGGCGAGATACCCCAGCAGTTGGAGGCGCAATTGTAATTGGCCAACGCGATCGCCTTGGGAACCCTCCCCAAAGGGTTGGAACTGGGGTTGACGGTTGCGGGCGGCAAGCACCGCCGCTAACAGGTTTAAAGTATGTTGCCCCGCTACGCCATCGGGATTGAGTCCCCGTGAGCGTTGAAATTGACGGACAGCGGTTTCGGTTTGATCCCCATAAAACCCGGTGATCGGGCCATTAAACACCCCCACCTGTTGAAGTTGCCGCTGAAGCCGTTCTACGGCCTCACCGCGATCGCCTTTTTTGAGGATCGTTTGGGCCTGAGCTGGGGCGGTGGGGTTGAGGCTCATCGGCAGCAGGGGGACGGCTACACCCCAGAGGAGGCCAGTAGTGAGCGCCCCCATCACCCCAAGGGTCAAACTCCGGCCAAAAACGTTAACCATGATGCGGATCAATTGAGGATATCTACAGGCCACGTTTTACCCCATCCCCTCCCCCTTGGCAAGCAATCCCTGTTAAAAACGCCGCAGGAATGTGAAAAATTGGGCCAGGAAATTTTGTAATCCCGGCTGTTGGGCGTAACTCTGTTTTTTCAGCAATAGGGCTGCCTTACTATTCACCTCGGAGAGGGTGGGGTAAATGTGAATGCCCGTCAGCTTACCCACCGGCAGTTTATTGGCCATGGCTAAAACAATTTCATGGATCAATTCCCCGGCATGGGGGCCGACCAAATGCGCCCCCAAAATTTCGCCATTTTTGCGCGTGATAATTTTTGCAAAGCCTGCCGTTGCCCCTTCCGCTTGGGCGCGATCTACTCCGGCAAAGGGTTGCTCTAGGATGGCGAGATCGTCACCGTAGCGATCGCGGGCCTGCTGTTCCGTCAGCCCCACCCGCGCCAATTCCGGATCGGTAAAGGTGGCCCAGGGAATCACCCGATAATTGATGCGACTGGGAAAGAATTTTTTGACGGGGGAAAACAGAGCATTGGTGAGCACATAGACCGCCTCATACCCCGCCACATGGGTAAACTGATGGCCGCCAATCACATCGCCACAACCATAGATCCGGGGGTTGGTGGTGCGGAGGGCGGCATCCACCTGTAACCCTTGGGGGCCATAGGCCACGCCAGCGGCTTCAAGGTTTAAGCTCTCCACATTGGGACGACGACCGGCGGCGATGAGAATTTGATCAACGGTGATGGTTTCACCCCCCGCCCGGATCTGTTTTTTCCCCTCAACAAGGCTGACACTTTCGGCCCGGGCATGGTGGAGAATGCGGATCCCGTCCTGGATGAGTTGGGCTTCTACCACGGCGGCGGCGGCGGGATCTTCTTTGGGGAGGAGGCGATCGCCACTGGCCAGAATCGTCACCTCTGCCCCCAAGCGATGTAAAGCTTGCCCCAATTCACAACCAATGGGCCCCCCACCAATCACGGCGAGGGACGGGGGACAAACTTCGAGATCGAAAACCTGCTCATTGGTGAGATAGCCCACTTCCGCCAATCCCGAAATCGGGGGAATGGCGGGCCGGGAACCGGTGGCAATCACAAAGGCCCGGGCTGTGAGTTTGCGCCCATTGACCATAAAAGTCTGGCGATCCTGAAACGCACCATCCCCAAAAATCACCTCCACCCCCAAACCCCGAAACCGTTCGGGGGAATCATGGGGTTCAATGGTTTGAATCACCTGGCGCACATGGCCCATGGCCTCGCGAAATTCAATCCGGGGCGGCTCCGTATAAATGCCAAACCGGGAACCGTTGCGCACCTCATGGGCAATTCTTCCCGCATGAATCAGGGATTTACTGGGGACACAGCCATACCAAAGACAATCGCCCCCCAGCTTGGCCTTTTCCACTAAAGCCACCTTGGCTTTGAGTTGCGCCGCCGCACTGGCCACCACCAACCCCCCCGAACCGCCCCCAATAATCACCACATCGTAATCTACCGCCATCTTGCCCTCCTGATCTTTCCGTTTAAGCTTAACGGTGATTAAACCCGGATAAGATGAAAGGGGGCTGAAGGGCGATCGC
>RECT01000156.1 GCA_007693875.1 Spirulina sp. DLM2.Bin59 | reverse complement strand
GGCGCGGCGGCCATGGGTTTGAGCGGTTATTTGCCGGTGTAGCGGTGACGTTCCGGGCGACGGGCCAGGTGACGGATTGTTACCCCCGCGCTTCTTGGGAAACGACGATCCGCGCTGACACGATTAATCAGTTTTATCTGTTCAATCCCCGCAATCTTTATCAGAATTTTATTGTCGGGGTGAATGGGAGCGATCGCCCCCTCCACACCTATCTCGGCGTACTTCAGCCGGGTCTCGGCAATGCGGTTTATTCCAATCCGGGTGCTTTATCGCCCCTCCTCAATGATCCCGATTTAACGGGGGTGGGGGTTGGCACGAAAATTTTCCTCGGTGGGGGGGTGGGGTATGTGGCTTGGGAGGGGACGCAGCATTTTCCCTTACAAAAACGGCTCTCAAACCGGACACCCATCGGCCCGGCGGCAACGGTAGCTCTGATTGGCGATGCTAAACAGATGTCACCAGATTGGGTGCGGGGCTGTTATTTCAAACATTACGGCCCCTCGATTATGTTGGGGGTGGGGGTTCCCTTGGCGGTGCTGGATGAGGCGGTGGTGGCTCGCTGTGCGGTGCAGGATGGGGAAATTGTTGCGCCAGTGATGGATTTTTCCATTCCCCGTCGGGTGCGGCCCACCTTTGGTTTAGTATCCTATGGCCAATTGAAGTCGGGGCGGATCACCATTGAGGGGCAATCGGTACGAACGGCTCCCTTAGCGAGTCTTTACCGTTCTCAACAGGTGGCGGATTGTTTAAAGGCTTGGATTTTGGCGGGGGAATTTACGCTCACGGAGGCGGTTGCACCGTTGCCGAGCGATCGCCCTTTTCTCTCCCAAGATCCGGTAGGCAGAGGCTTGGAGATGGATCGCTGATCCCGGTATGGAAGGGGCTGCATTGATCTTGCTAACCCGACTAGAATCAAAGTGAGCTTGTTTGTCTACACCATTCAAGCGTAGGGTGCGTCAGAGTGATTAGTCTCTGATGCAAAAGAGCAGCGTGACGGCTGACGCACCATTTATTGAGCTAAAAATTCCTAAAGACCACGGAAAAATTTTACACTGAAGATTTTTGCTATGCAGAAACACATCATTGAATACACATCTCCTTTGGATGCTTTCGTTGCGCTTGTTAAACAATTGAGCGCCTATGAAGTACAATACAATCTTGATTCTGCTGAATTCTTTACTCAGTACAGTCAAGGTCAGATCAATGACGATGAAGTGTTTGTGGAATGGGCCGGTAATTACAAACATTACCTTGCTTTGCATCAAGAGTTAACCCAAAAACTCAGCCATGTCGCGTGATATCCTGAAAAACTATCTAGATGCAGTTGAACAAAGTTTACTAACATTGCCCAATACTGATGTTGAGCAATTTACTGCCACCATCCTGACATCAGAACGCGCCAACCTTAAGCTCAGAATTCGCTTCCATGGTCAGTATCTGCTAGCAATCAGTGAAGCCCTACTAATCGTCAATGGGCAAGTGTCTTATCTTGACTATCGCTACCACTGCCAAAACGAAAAAAATGAGTTGATTTTTCGCTATGATAATACTCCACACTTTCCCGAATTGCCTAGCTTTCCTCACCATAAACATCTTGGTGATACCGTTATCGCAGCGGACAAACCCGACATCACTCACGTTTTGCAGGAAGCCATTGAACTCGTGAACCGCGATAACTGATGGAATTTTCCATCCCTGATGCCGCTTGCATAATGCTTGATTTCCCTGAGTTCTAGGATGGTTCTTCATTTCCTTGGAAAAATTTTGTGCCATTGGTTCCCACGGGGATTAACTCCTTCAGCACTGCTGTAGGTGGGGTCTTGGAAGATTGCCATTTATCCCCTAGGATGGCTATATTGCTGGGGTATTTTCTGCCCTCACCTCTGCTCTCCATCACCCATGGTCTCTGAACCCAATTTTGGCTTGACGCTCCAACGGGGCGGGGAAGAATTATTACTGCTCAAGGTGGGCGATCGCTTCACGCTGCGGCCCACCCAGCCCGATGCACCGCTGCCCCCGGAACTGGATCGCCTCAATCGTCACCCCATCCCCCAAACCGCCCTGATTGAGTTTATTGTGGCTCCTGCCAATCTGGAGGCGGCGATGGCCGCAGCCCGGGGGGCAGAGGGGGTACAGTTTGCCAGCCATGTTTATCAGTTGCACAATAGCCCGGAAACGCGGCTCTATCTCACCGATGAAATTACGGTGCAGTTTGGGGCGGAGGTTGATGGGGAGGAACAGTTGGCCCTGACGGCTCCCCTGGGGTTGGCGGGCGATCGCCCCCTGGAAGGGGTTCCCAACACGACGATTTACCGAGTCACGCTCCAAGCCACGGAAAACCCGATTAAACTGGCCAATTACCTCATGGCCAGCCCCCAGGTGCTCACCGCTGAAGCGAATATTATTTTTCTGCAAGAATCCTTTTACCGTCCCCGTGATCCCCATTACAGCGAGCAATGGTATCTCCATCACCAAGGGGGAACCCAACTCGCCCCCAACTCCCATATTGACTGCGAGCGGGCTTGGGATATCACCCGAGGGAGTCGGTCGGTGGTGGTGGCGATCGCCGATGATGCCATTGACCTCAACCATCGTGACCTCCAAGGGCCGGGGAAAATTGTTGCCCCCTACGATTTTCGCGATCGGGACTTTTCCCCCCTTCCCACCCATGCCCAGGAAAGCCACGGCACGGCCTGCGCTGGGGTGGCGGTGGCGGAAGAAAACGGCTATGGCATTGTCGGGGTGGCCCCCGGTTGCGCCCTGATGCCCCTGCGGACGACGGGTTATCTCGATGACAATGCGATCGAGCAGCTCTTTAATTGGGCCATGGAAAAAGGGGCCAGCGTCATTTCCTGTAGTTGGGGAGCCGCCGCCGTCCATTTCCCCCTTTCCCTCCGCCAACGGGCCGCCCTCCACAAAGCCGCCACCCAAGGCCGTCAGGGCAAGGGCTGCGTTATCGTTTTTGCCGCCGGTAATGCGAACCGTCCGGTTCAGGGAACCTTATATGAACAGGGTTGGCCCAATGACCTCCTCAAGGGGCCCACGGATTGGCTCAGTGGCTTTGCCACCCATCCCGATGTGATCACCGTTTCCGCCTGTACGAGTCTGGGGAAAAAATCCAGCTATAGCAATTGGGGAACCCATATCACCGTCACCGCCCCCAGCAATAATGCCCCGCCGGGGATGTGGTTTGCCAAAAGTGGGTTTATGGCCACGGCTCCCGCCGTGAGAACGACTCTACTCGGGCGAGGCATCTTCACCACCGATCAGTTAGGGGATTGGGGCTACGATCGCGGCGATTTTACCCGCAATTTTGGCGGCACTTCCAGTGCTTGCCCGGTGGTGGCGGGGGTGGCGGCGTTAGTGCTATCGGTGAACCCGAATTTAACCGCTGCTGAGGTGAAACAGTTGTTAGAGCAGACGGCGGATAAAATTGTTGATCGTGACCCTGACCCCCAATTGGGCTTAACTTTGGGAACCTATGACAGTAAGGGCCATAGTCAATGGTTTGGTTATGGCAAGGTGAATGCCTATCAAGCGGTGTTGGAGGCCCAGCGACGGCAGCGGGCTAATGTGCCGGTTCCAGTGAAGCGCAATATTAACCGCCATAGCACTATTCCTGTGGCAATTCCTGACCATAACCCCCAGGGGTTATTGAGTAGTTTGGAAATTACCCAAGGGGGGAAGATTACGGCGTTGACGGTGACGGTGAAGATCACCCATGAATTTTTAGGAGATTTAGAAATTCATCTCCGCAGCCCCCACGGGATCACGGTACTCTTACAAAGCCGCAATCTCGGTCGGCTGATCCGTCTAGAGCGCACCTACCGTTCTCAGGTTACGCCCGCCTTAGCCCAGTTGTGCGATCGCCCCGCCTTGGGAACTTGGCAACTGTGGGTGATTGACCGTGTGCCGGGGGATACGGGAACGCTTCAGGGTTGGGGGTTAGATTTGGAGGTGGTTTAAGGGGGAATAGGGAACGGGCAACATGAATGATGTAGGGGCGAAAAATTTTTCGCCCCCCACACCTAGGCGACAACCAGATTCCTAATCAGCCCCGCCGGAGGAGTTTGGCCTGGAGGCGGGTTTGCAGCCGCGAGGTGAGATAGGTAGGCATCGAGAAGTTTGGGCGGTTGAGGCACTTCCATAACAGGACTTGCGTTAAAAGACGACCAAAACGGGTGTTATCCCGCATGTGCGTGATAACACTTATAATATCGGAGTTAGACCGCCAGTGCTTGACAACACCCTCCAAGGGTGAGTTATCTTGTAGTTGCGGTCTAATTAATAGTTATCAGCTGTTAGTGAAAAAGGAGCTAAGTAGCTCAGGCAGGATCTGGAATACCAAAAAAGCTGAGCTAATCAGGCTAGAAGCCCCACCATCACTGCAATTCAGCTTTTGTTACAATCCGTTACATGGTGTGCAAGATTTACCCTGGCCTACTTAGTATTTATGTAGTACTTCTCAATACTTGCATGACAATCAATATCTAAAGAAACGTTAACCAGCTAAAAAACTATCAATAAATATGTTGGAAGCAGTTCAACTCTCTCTATTTCTACCTGATCGATTTGATGTCTTGGAAAGACGTGTTAAAAAGCATGATCTCAAAAGCATTATTGTTGGAGTGCCAGACTCATTAAGCTATATTGACGATCTTTGTAGCGATATGAACTCTGCTGGAAGAGGAGCTTTTTTAGTATTCCGTGGTGAATCTGGATCTGGAAAGTCCACATTCCTGCATACCCTCTATTTATTCAAAGAAAATGTTATAACGTATTCCATTTCCCAGGAAAATACGGTTGCTGACTCACTTAGAGATTTTGGCATAGCTAACGAAAGCCTTCGAGTTTTAGTTGTTGAGGGAAGAGAGGCTCTAACAGATTTTTCTGAAGAAATCCTTGAAAAGGAACTGCATGCTATTAATACGTTTATTCGCTCTGCGTCTGGTGAGAAGACTTTAATAGTTTGGACCTGTAATACTGACGACCTGCAAAACAAGCTAATTACCCTAGCAAAGCGTATCAGAGCAGAAGCCTTGCTAGGTGTTGGAGCAGGAAGCTATCGATTTTATGGACCACCAAAGTCTATGTATCTTCAAATCGCAAACAAGACGATTGAAGCTTTAAATGAAGAGGCTTCATTGACAGATCTTGGGATTTCAGAGGATCAGGCATCTGAATTAGTAAATAAAGTTAGCAGTATTGGAACTTATTTAACTCTTTTGAGACAGGAAATTCGTCGTACTCAATCGATTACAAAAGCTTTACTAGATAAAGAACAATGTCGAGTATGGACTGTTGTTATTGCAGGCAATGATCCAGATAAAGATACTGCGGCCTTGACTCGAGGATCACTTTTCTCAGCTGATATTAGTTGCTTAATGAGTTCAACGGGAGCAAACATTGTTGAAGAGATCAAAGCATTTCCAGATAAAATTGGTATTCTAGCAACAATTTTAGACGCTAAAATACTTCACCTGCCTGTTTTAACTGCTTTAGCGATTGCTAAACAATATGCAGATTCAGAACTACGTGCAAGGATGAGAGAAAATAGTATGTCTTTGTCTGCTGATCCGAAAGTTTTACAGCGTCTGAATGATAGTGAGCTGGCAAAAGCCCTTAAATCTCAAGGACGAGGAATAGGTCGTCGTGGTAAACCAATTCGCTCGAATACTGTAGCTGCTTTTGAGAAGTTAGCATCTATTGCAAGAGAGAAAGACGGGCTGCTAAATAAAGCTATAGGTAAAGCTCTCCAAGAAAATAATCTTATTCATTCTTGTGAAACGGAGATTGACTTTACTGGTCACGGTTTGAGTTTTAAGAGTGACTTAGTCTGTCAAACGGAAGCTGGTCCAATTAGGCTAGAGATGATGTGGCGTAAAAATACGAGTCGTGCCGAGATATCTAATTACGTTTTGACAAAGCTTTATAACTATGGGCGGGCTATTGGTTTACTTCAGGCAAATCAGTCTTAACTTTGTCAGTGTAAAAACTGCATAACAACCCTGGTGCAGCGGATTTTCCCAAACTGCTTGTTATGTAGTAGAGACCCCGGAAACTGCTGACCAGGAACGTTAGACCGACACTCCAATTTTTCAAGACATTTGAACTACCTTGGTTCTGATTCAAGAGTTAGTTGAGCGTTGGGCAATACCAGTTCAGTTCGACCGGCAATCTTCTCAGCCAAGTTTTTAAAGTCCTTGTATACATCCTGCACCGCATAGATATGAGCACCAATAGCTCCATCAGCAGGCTTAAGATGAAAAATGGGTTTATGAGACTCTTGAGCCATTGGCATTAAGCTTTGATAGTGTTTAAGTAACGCTAAACGATTTGGATCACTTGATGAAGTTAAAACGATTTCATCTTGTTTTTGAATAACTTCAGTATTATAAATATGTGGAATTCGCTCAATCCATCTTTGGAATGCTTTCACGGGGCGGTCAAATCGAATACCATGCTGGAGGATAATATAACCAACGGGTTGCATTTCTCCTTTTGGCAGAGCGAGGTTTGAGACTGGGTTTTTAGGAATACGTTCCTGCCATTCTTCTCTCCAGCGTCTTACGGTCGGACCAAGATTTTTCAATCCCTGTAATGAGAAAAGATCTGGTGAGAGAGGAACAACAACGTAGTCCGAAGCAATCAAGGCCGCTCGGTTAATGGCTCCTAAATTAGGCCCTAAATCAACCAAAACAACATCAGCACTATCAATGGATGCAGCTTGACTCAATACTCGCCAGAAAGCCGAGATAACCCTGAATGCCCTCTCTTTGCGATCAAGGCAATCAGACCACTGGGAGGACAATTCGTCTTCAAACCCGGAAAGTTGTAAATCGCCAATTAAAAGACTCAATCCATCTTCTATTTTTTCTAAATTTGGAGTTGCAATATCACCGATACCACTTAATAAGGGTTTGACACATCGAAAGATAGTATTATAGCTATCGTCATTGCTATCTTCCCAAATCTCTTCTAATCGATCCTCATCTAGAAAAGCTGCTGTTAAGTTAGCTTGAGGATCTAAATCTGCTGCGATGACGTTTAACCCCAAATCGAAATACATCCAAGCTAAATGATAGACAAGAGATGTTTTTCCCACTCCTCCCTTGTTGTTGAAAAAAGCAATAATCGGTGCAGTCATGATTGCCTCCGAATAACGACTAATGTATGAGTATCATGGAAAAAAAATTCAGGTAGAGGATTACCATTTTTCTCCAATGCACGTCTTGCTGTGGGGATACCATAACCAAAACGTTGTACATAGCCTAAATCCTTCATCACTCCCGCTAAGTGTGGATTGCGATAGTCTGTCACGCCATGACCAAAATTTTCTGGGTTAACCTGCCCAAATAGCCCACCGGGATTGGAAATTTCAATGCGATCATTGAACCAGTACACTTTTACCGGTGCATTAGTTTGTTCATAGGAGCGATGCATGACTGCATTTCTCACAAGCTGCCGTAGGGCTTCGATGGGATAATCCGGATGCTGTAGTTCGAGGCTCTGACTGGTAATATCTGAAGCAATTGAAATATTGACTTGTAACGTTTCATCTAGTACACGAAGAATATCCAGTAATGATCCACTAATTTCTTTCTGATCCTTAATGGGATCTCCCAACTCAGTACCATCTATTCTCAAAAATTGGGCATAATCACCCGGAACAAACTGCCTTGCATCTTTACCAACAATCAAAATCCCTAAAACGGTTGGGCAAGACTCTGGTGGGGGGGTTGTAAATCGAACCGAGGCTAATTGTTGAGAGAGCGATCGCTGATTTTCCTCCAAGACTTCTGGTGCTAATGCTGAATTTAAATATTCACGCTTAAATATTGCTAGGTTCAAATCATCAATAGAAGCAGAAACCAAGGGAAACAAATCAAAAGGTAAGTCCCTTGCGCGTCTTTTTTCATTAAGGCGACGTTCTTCTTCAGGTGTAGCGGTTGCCCGTCTAGGGCCAACTCGAATCCATGTCCGTCCCTCGAATCTAACCGGGGGAGCATCTGATGGTTCTACAATAACAACTGCTAATGCACAGCTATTTAAAAGACGTTTACTCACTTGCAAGACCGGAAACGGCAAAATTTTCCCTTCAGAGCGTATATTAGCAAGGTTCAAGAGCAGCTCGTCCGTGATGGGCAGGTTGGCGCAAGTGCCATCATCATTAACTCCCACAAAGAGAACTCCAGGCTTTTTGTGGTTGGGTAGATCGTTAGCGAAAGCACAAATTGCCTGTCTTATTTTCTTGCCATCTGCACTTGATGCTTTACGCTCAACCCGATCAGATTCCAGATCATCTAGAAGTGTTGTCAGCTCTTGAGCATCCATGTATCAGTTTCTCAAGTCCTCCTTACTTATCATAATAGGGTAGCGTTGCGCAAAATTAGTCTAACGTTAAATTGCCGAGGGGTTTAGCCCCGCTTTAAGAATTTGGCCTGGAGGCGGTTTTGCAACATCGTTAATTCTGGCAGCCTGAACTGAAGGGCTAACCCCGTGAAAATTCCCAAAGCCACCACCGAACCGAGGCTGAGTTGCACCAACACCACCCAAAGCTGATTGGGATCAAACCAGCGATCGCACAGCCAATTCACCCCCCAACTACCAGCGGTAGCCGCCACCGTACAGCCGATTAAACCCAATAAAATTAAGCTCCATTCCCCCAAGGGCAAACCCCGGAGACGACGGTGCAGAATTCCTAAAAAAATTGCCATGGAGGTGATGTTTACCCCCACCGTCGCCATCACCAAACCGGGGGTCTGAAAGGCATTCACCAGGAAATAATCTAAAACCACATTGAGCAGAATATTAAACACACTGATGCGGAAGGGCGTTTGCCCATCCCCCAAGGCATAGAACACCCGCACCAAAACATCCCGCCCCAAATAGAAAAACATCCCAAACCCATAGGCCATCAACACCGGCACAACTAACCGGGAGGCTTCGGCATCAAAGGCAAACCGTTCATAGATAATCCGCACAATCGGCCCCCCTTGGGCGAGGAAGATGGCGGTGAGGGGCAACATTGTCAGGGCGGTTAGTAGCAACCCCTGGCGGATGCGGATTTTCAGATCATCCCACTGCTCCGGAGCCGTTAACCGGGAAAACACCGGCAACATCGGCACGAGGATCATATTCGACAAAATCCCCACGGGGGTGAGGACGATAAAATTGGCGTAGCGCATCGCCGCCGCTGCTCCGGCAATGGCAGAGGCAAAATAGAGGTCGGTGTAAACGTTAATGTGGAGCATCCCCGATGAAAGGGTGGCCGGCCCCATCACCTTGAGGACATCGGATACACCGGGAATCCGCCATATGCTGTGGTGGAGGCTCAGCCTGCGCGACGATTTCCTGAACGCGTTTCGC
>RECT01000130.1 GCA_007693875.1 Spirulina sp. DLM2.Bin59 | reverse complement strand
CTAAATCTTCGGGGGGGGCGGTGAGGTGGTCGGGGACGGGGACGAGGTGGAGGGTATCTCCGGGCCTTAATAGGGCTTTAAAAATATCGCTGTGATCTTTGGTGGTGAGCATTCCCATCACCCAAGTGATGGGCTGGGGGGGGAGGGTATCGAGGTATTGGCGCAAAGCTTCAGCGGCGGCGGGATTGTGGGCCCCATCGAGGAGGATTTCGCGCCCTTGCCAAAGGTAGGGCTGGAGGCGGCCGGGCCATTGGGTTTGGGCCATGCCGGTTTGGATGGCTGGGTTGTCGATCTGCCAACCCTGTTGTTGGAGTTGTTGGAGGGTGGCGATCGCCAAGGCGGAATTTTGCAACTGCACATCACCCTTAAGGGGGAGGGGATAGCTGATCCCCAGGGCGGTGGCCCAACCGGGTTGATCACTCCATTGGGCCGGCTCCACCCATTGGGCGGGGCAATTTAACTCCGTGAGGCGCGATCGCACCACGGCGGCGGCTTCCGGGGGAAGTTGGCCAATCACGGCGGGGCGGCCAGGTTTGAGAATCCCGGCTTTTTCGCGGGCAATATGGCTGAGGGTGGGGCCGAGGCGTTGCCAATGCTCCAAACTGAGGGAGGTAATCACACTCACCAAAGGATGATCATGAACATTTGTGGCATCCAATCGCCCCCCTAACCCCACCTCCATCACCGCCACATCTACCCCTTGCTCCGCAAAATAAAGCCAGGCCGCAGCGGTGACAATCTCAAACACCGTAGGGGGTTCAAATTGGGGATCAATGGCGGCAATGACCCGCTGGCAAAGATCCGCTAAATCCTGGGGATCAATAAATTGGCCGTTGAGCCAAAACCGTTCGGGCCAATCGATCAAATGGGGGGAAGTGTAGCGGCCAACACAATAACCGGCGGCGTGGAGGACATTGCTGAGATAAGCACAGACAGAGCCTTTACCATTGGTTCCTGCTACATGGATGAAAGGCACGCGGTTTTGAGGGTGATCGAGGGCCGCTAACAGCCGCTGGATGCGTTCGAGGCCAAGGTGGACGCCGAAATGTTGATAGGGTTCGAGGAGAGCGGTAAGGGTCACGATCGCAGTTAAATTCGGGACGAGTTGTTAAAAATCCATTCACAATCTTGACGGTTTTTGATCCCTAGGGCTAGATCTGAAATTGGAATCGCGGTAATGGGCGATGACTCTGTTGGGGCGGCTTGCACCTCACCCCTGAATTTCTAGGATAAAATTGGAGCACCAAGCCTCCGAACTGGGTCACGACGGAGCAAACATTAACCAAACATTAACCCTTCCGATCAATTTATACCGGTCAATCGTTATGGTCAAACAGTCACAGGGGCAATCCCGCATCGGACAAAGGCTCACCCAATGGGGCCTAGGAATGGTAACGGCTTTGGGCCTGGGGACGATATCCTCCCTCCTCAACCCCGCCCAAGCCCAATTTATTATTACCCTCCCCGATGGCACACGCTGCGAAGGGCAATTTAGCGGCTACAACGGCAATGGCATCTGTCAATATTCCGACGGTTATTATCGCGGCGATATTCGCAACGGTCGTCGCCATGGCCGAGGTGTTTTCTATTATTACGATGCAGAAACCAGTAACGAAAATTTTCAGACGATCTATGAGGGGGAATTTCAAAATGGCCTTCCCCATGGCCGAGGAAAATTTATTTATGGTAACGATAACCGCTACGATGGCGAAGTTCGTAATGGCCTCCCCAACGGTACAGGTTTATTCACGTTCCGTACCCGCAACCCCACCATGGAAGTGGGAGATATTGGCGACCCCTACTTAGTGGGGATTAATTGGAATCAACCGGAATACGCCAGCCGCTACTATGGCGGGGTGAAGGATGGCCTCCCCTCTGGACGGGGTTCTATGGTTTATGGAGCCTGTCGGGATTATAACGGTGATCTCCGCTGTGCCCGCCATGACGGCCTATTTCGCGATGGCGTTCCCCACGGCCAAGGAACCTACACGTCCAATAACTGTGCCATGCGTAACGGCCGCTTAGAATGTATCCGCTTTTCCGGGAATTTCTGGTCAGGACATCCCAACGGCACCGGCACCCTATCCTTCCCCAATGGCACCACCTGCCAAGGGCAGTTTAACGATATCACCATGAGTGGTCGGGCAAATTGCAGCTTTGCCAATGGCGATCGCTACACAGGAGAGCTCCGCCTCGGTGTACCCCATGGCATCGGCCGGATGCGCTATGCCAATGGCCGCGTCTATGAGGGAGAATTCCAACTGGGAAGCCCCACCCCCCGGATTATTCGTGAACCGGAACAGCCAGAAACCCCCGGCCGTCTGCCCCAACTACCTCGCTAGACTGTGCCTTAACGCTGCTTATAGTGGGTCAAAATTGCCGCAATTTCAGCTTCGGTGGAACCATGCTCATCAAAGGTTAATGTCAAGCCCTCCACCTGGCTTTTGTCATAGTCAAAGGTTGCCGTTTCGGGTAAGTATTTAATCTGCACAGAAACCACCCCCTGCACCTGCCCCACCTGGGCGGCCAGTTCGCGGTACACCGCCAGGGGCAACGAGGGACGATACCAAAATTTTTCCATGATCATCAACCCCATTGGAACTGATTTAAGGGTCGGCTCCAGGCGGCTGTTGGTGTGCTCCCTTCACCCAGGGTTTTTACAACCTCAATCCCCAATTCTTCAAAAACGACGCGGGGTGTGCCGCCACGATTGGGTTCAATGCGTTTTACAAGGACGCGACCACCCTCTAGGTATTCACCTTCCGCCACATAACGACTTTTGCCATCGGCAGATTCAACGATCGCCACCCGACGGCCATTGGGCTGCACCACTACACCCGTAACCGTTAATCCTTCGGCTAGGGTGGGGGTTGGCAGTTGAGGCAGGTCTGGCTCAAAGGGGGCTCCCGGTGCTCCTGGCGCTCCTGGTGCTCCTGGTGCTCCCGGTGCGCCCACCGGCCCCTGGGGAGCTTGGGGCGGTTGGGGTGGTTGGGGCGGTTGGGGTGGTCTTGGGGGGACAGGGGGGCGCGGCAGGTCTGAGATTTGGGGCACTAAGGGACTGGGCAACTGCGGCAACATGGGGATTCTCGGCAATTGTTCCCCTAAGTTCGGTTGCACCTGGCCAGCGCCACCGCCAGCGCCAGTGATGATGTTCTCTGGTACGGGAATGGTGGCAAAGGGGTCAGAGCGGCCTTGGGGGGCGAGGCGAGCCACAGCGTCAGCACTAACAAGGGGAATCAGCCCTTCTGCCACGGCATCCTCATCCACTTCTGGATCTTCAGCATCGGCAGGCTCATCCCCTTCAACGAGGGGATCTGGGAAAGGCGCATCTTGGGGAGCGGTGGGAACTGGCTCGATCACCAATGGTTCCTCTTCCCCACCGAAAAACGGGAGAGAATCGCACCCCGTCAAGAGGGCACAGAGCAGAATGAATCCGGTTAATCGTCGTTTATTGCACATCATCCAAATTGTCCCACTCGCCGCAACCTCTTTGAGTATAAATCACGGCCTGGGAAACGGCTTTATTGAGCAGGAATTTTCTTCCCTAGAGAAATTAGTTTTTCTGCATTGAGGTCTTGAGGGCATCGAGGCCCTTTTTGAGCCGCCGCGATACGGTGATCACGCTGATGCCCAAACGATCCGCCACCTCTTTTTGGGTCAAGTCGTGCAAGAACACAAACTCTAAAACATGGCGGGTGCGCTCCTCCAGTTGCACGAGCGCCTGCTGAAGGCGAATTTGATCATCTTGGGCCAGTTGGAAGCTGCGATAGCGATGATCCGGAACCAATTCCCCTAAACTCGTGGAATTATCATCGGCATCCCCCATGGGGCTATCGAGGCTGAGGGGTTCGCGGTTTTGGTGGGCCAGTTTGATTTCCTGCCATTGGGCCAGGGAAAGGTCGAGGGCGATCGCCACTTCTCGATCCGTCGGTTGACGATTGAGCTGAATCCGTAACGCTTGGCTGACCTTCACCGCCCGCCGCTGCACTTCCAACCATTGACGGGGAATCCGGATCGGCGTGCTTTTATCCCGCAGATAATGCTGAATTTCACCGCGAATATAGGGGATGGCAAAGGAGCTAAAGGCATGGCCCTTGGTGACATCAAACCGCTCAATGGCGCGGATCAGCCCCAAACAGCCCACCTGCATGAGGTCTTCATAGTTCTCATGGCAGCGCTCCACCCAGTGATGAGCCTCCCGGCGCACAAGGCCAATATTCATCTGCACAAGCCGATTCCGCAACTGGGGATCAGGATTATCGCGGTAGGCTTGGAGCAACGAAAGGCTGTCGCTTTTGATTGTGCGTGGGTTCAGGGACATTACAGTCAGAATGCCTCAAGGCAAAAGGGTAGATGTTTTTGGTGGTATCTGGGTGCTCTTTCCCTTAGTGTAGTCCGGGTCGCCATCAATGGAAAGCGTATTTTCCTCAAAGAAATTAAAAAAACCTGACAACCGCCCGAGGCGATCGCCAGATTTAGACTCAAACTCAACGAGCCAGGGGGTCTACGCTTTGGGTTGCACCCGGGCGTAGAAATTACCCTTAATCTTCACCTCTTCAGGATCATCAGCCCCTAAATCAGTATCAGAAGGTTGGATGCTCACAAAGGTTCCGGCAATTTCACCGGTCTCACCATCAACCTTGGTGATCTGCAAAGACATTTCACCTTCACCGGTTTGATACCGTTTGATGTTGGCGCGGTTGAATTCATCCTTATCGGCTCCAGCGGGGAGAGCAACGGCGTTGTCATAACCACTGGCAACACCCCGACCCTTGGGATCTAGGAAGACAGAACCCCGATAGGACGGGACAAAAAACTTCCCTTCAAAATCCGTCGAAGCATTCAATGTGTCAAACCCTGGCCCAGTTTTGCCCTCAAAGTGTTTCACCGTAAACATAAACGGCACCTGTTCGCCACCGGGCAAGAGAATCGTGATGGCCTGGAAATCAATGCCAGCTTCTTCAGTAAAGGATAAAACGCCGTTGCTGTCGGCGGTTAACGTGCCGCTAACTTCCGCTAAACTGGAGGTATAGCGAGTCAGGACTTTGCCCTCGACAAACTCCGGGGTTTGGCGTTTATTGGTCGGCTCTTCCTTCACAAAGTATTGCTTCGGCTCCAGGCACATGCCCACAATTTCGTAAGCTTCGCCCGCTGCAATGGGGATCGTTCCCCGTGCGGTTTCGTCTAATTCTGGGCAGCCATTGGCTAGCCCGGTGTTGACGATTTCGTCGTAAGTGAGTTGGCGGTTGGTTGCATTGGCCGGGCCGTCACTACAGGCCGTCAGTAGCCCCAGGCATAGGGCAAAAAAAGCAATCAGTAATCCGCGATAATACCTCATGATTAACCTCGTTTTTGTCAATCTCTGCGTTAAAAAATAGCCCCAAGTGGTTTAGATCGAAGTCGAACATCCCTAAACAAGGTTGCCCGGAGATGACAAGCTCAACATCCCCTAGGGCCGCCGTCGTTCTAGTCAACAATGGTTTGACATGCCAGTTTGACATCCCAGGTTGTTGTGATGTCTTGACGATCTCACCTTGGCCTGAGTAGGGAATTCCCCACAAAGTTTTGGCGTAACTTTTGCATAAAGCACATTGTACACGGGTGCGTCCCGTTTCCTTAACGGGTTGGGGCGATCGCCTCAAATGGAGTCAACCCACGGAAATCAGGGGGATTCCCCCCGCCAAATCCCGCCAGGGAACCCCTTGGGCGTATGATTTGAGGGAGCATTGGCTCATGTTTGCTGTTTACTCTTACCTATGGATCGCGATCAAAACGCCCCGAACCCCTGTGAGGCTGAACTCACTCGTCTCTTAGCAGCACTGCTTGACCTTGCCCATCAACAGGAGGGTGATAGTCTGGCAACGTTAGCAATTCTGCGATCGCTCAGTGCCACCCATGCCCAAATCCGCGACGACCTTTTTCTGCCCTATCTGCCCACCACCCGCCATGATCTCGCCAATCTGCTCCGGGATATGGAGGAGAGCGGCGGTTGGCCCTTCATCGAGCGGATGCGCCTCCAAGCCCTCTTGATTAACCTTGATTGGCAGATGGGGATTTACCCCGATTCGGAAAAGTAGCCTCGAAGAATCAGGCTACAATTGAGCGAAACTTCCATGCTTCAGGATACCTAAAACTATGGCTTTCACCCTTAATCCGATTCGCTTTGGTACCGACGGTTGGCGGGGGGTGATTGCCGCCGATTTTACGATGGAGCGGCTGGTACAGGTGGCTCCCATTGCTGCGACGGTGTTGGCGGCAAACTATGGCCATGTGGAGCAGAATCGGCTGATTATTGTCGGTTACGATCGCCGCTTTATGGCGGAAACCTTTGCCCAAGCCGCAGCGGAGGCGGTGCAGGCCCTTGGCTTTGATGTGTTGTTGGCGGATGCCTACGCGCCGACTCCGGCTTTTTCCTGGGCGGCGAAGGCCCATGGGGCCTTAGGGGCGTTGGTGTTGACCGCCAGCCATAACCCCGCCAGTTACCTGGGGTTAAAGGTGAAGGGGTGGTTTGGGGGATCAGTGACGGAGGAGATTACCGGACAAATTGAGGCCCGGTTAGGGGAAGCCCTGCCCCAGGATGTCACCCCCGGCACGCTGAACCGATTTGACCCTTGGGAAAGTTATTGTGCCGCCCTGCGGGAAAAGGTGGATGTGGGGCGGATTCGGGAGGCGATCGCTTCTGGCTCCCTCCAGGTTTATGCCGATGTGATGCATGGGGCGGCGGCCACGGGGTTAGAGCGGTTGCTGGGCATTGCCATTCATGAACTCCATAGCGATCGCGATCCCCTCTTCGGGGGGGGCGCACCGGAACCGCTGCCCAAATACTTAACGGAAATCATGGCGACGATTCGCACCGCCGCCGAGAATGATGAGCCGGGGATTCGGGTGGGGTTGGTGTTTGATGGAGATTGCGATCGCATTGCCGCTATTGATGGCCAAGGGGAGTTTCGCAGTTCCCAAGTATTGATCCCGATCCTGATTGAGCATTTATCCACCCACAAGGGATTTACCGGGGAAATTGTCAAAACCGTCAGCGGTTCGGATTTGATCCCCAAGTTGGCCCAACGGTTGGGGATTCCCCTTTTTGAAACCCCCATTGGCTATAAATACATTGGCGATCGCATGCTCCAAGCGGAGGTGTTGATCGGCGGCGAGGAGTCCGGCGGCATTGGCTACGGCACCCATATTCCGGAGCGGGATGCGCTGTTATCGGCCCTCTATTTATTAGAGGCGTTGGTGGAATCGGGCCAGGATATTGGCGATCGCCACCGACAACTCCAAACCTCCGTCGGGTTCACCTCCACCTATGACCGCATTGATCTCCCCCTGGCCACCATGGCGGTACGCAACGCCCTTGTGGAGCGGCTCAATACTGCGATCCCGGAAACCGTGGCAGGCAAAGCAGTCACGGATTGTTTAAGCATTGACGGTTATAAGTTACGCCTAGCCGATGGCAGTTGGCTGCTGATCCGCTTCAGTGGTACAGAACCTGTCCTGCGGCTCTATTGCGAGGCGGCCACCATGGAGACGGTGCAGGAAATCCTCCATTGGGCGAAGGATTGGGCCAACTCCACCCCGGCTTAACCCCGTGGTGAGCATTCCCTGAATTTGATCCCGAGATCCCCCCCTGAGATTGTGACTAGAGCAACCCCAGGGGGGGATTGTTATGGGGGTCAATGGCCGCCATTGCTCAGGGGATAAGCCCTGACCTTTTGCTGAATTTAGGGGGCGATCGCCGGAACAACTCATCCTCCATTGCTGTCTATTTGTCAGGCTTGTTGATGGTTAAAAAGTAAAAAATTTAGTAAATTTTGCGGATCAAAAATCAATATTTTGGCGGTTGTCAACCTTGACATTAATCAATACATCATCACCAACTTAATTCGACAACTTGTCTAAATTAGCTGCAAAAAAAGTAAGATTCACCAGCAAATATGCCCAGACCATACAAGAAATTCACAAAAGAGAAGCCTTTGATAAAGTTTCGGTAAAGATTGGTCTTGGCTCATTGTCAACTCCGAATCCATGGCATAGACTAGGGGCATCTAGAAAAGTTTTCTCTCTCATTGGGCAAATAGTGTTCCCTCAAAAGTATTGTTGAGTCCCCCAGAGAAAATAAGTCGTAACTCTGCCGCAGACGCAGCGGATCGGGTTCCATCTACTGAAAATCTTTGATGTCCTTGCTATAAAAAATTTGGGAGTGTGATGATGACCCTTACTGCTTTAAAAACCTTAGTTGCCACCGGTACAGTCACCCTCTGTGCCGCTGCCTTATTACCCTTTGCGGCTCAAGCCCAAACTTGGAACTATTCCCTCGACTCCTTCTCGGATGGGACGGGGGGCTTAATTCGCGATGGCATCAACTACAACAGCAATGGCCGTGTCACCACCGGGACAGCGGCCCATGGTGTGGGGCTGTTCAGCCAATACGAGCATTTCGGCATGGCCTACACCGCCACCAATGACACCGTCACCTTTGCCTTCAACTCCAACCACGCTTTAACCGGCTGGGCAGAGAGCCGCGCTGCTGATGGCAATATTGGCTGGGGGGATTTCTTTCTCAACCTAGATAGCAGCCTCAGCTTTGAACAAGCCAAGGCCCAAGGCAAAGTGCTGGGCATTCGCTTTGCGGGGACGAATGATTCTGGTGTTGCTGCTGGAGAAACTGGTATCTTCAGCGGCATTACTACTATGAACGTTACCCAAACTAACGCCGGTTGGAGTAGCTATAGCCAATACAATAACTACGTCAACAGTCAGATAGTGAAGGTCAATGGTCAAACCGTCGGAACGGGTCAAGTTCAGTTAATCGACGGGATGACTGTTACTGAAGCCCAAAACTACCTGGGGGCCCATGGCCATTCCGTGATTAAAACCTACGATCAAAAAGTTGGCGATATTACCCTCTTAGACTATGCCCAACTCTCTGCCATGGATTTAGACTTCGGCTCCCAAGCACCGGGGCAAACCATGGGAACCCAAACCTTCGGGTTTAGCTTTGCTCGCTCCCTGCTTCCCGGTGGTGAATTGAACTGGATGGCCCATGTGATGGCGGAATGTGCCAACGACACCATGGGAACTGGCGGCACATTTGCCGCTGTCTCCACGCCTTCCAATCCTGGCACGCCGGGCAACCCCGATAAAACCGAGGCAGCGACCCCAGAACCCGGCACGATCATCGGCTCCATTGCTGCTCTGATGTCCATGATGGGCTACAAGAAACGCCAACAAGCGAAGCGCAATGGTTAAGGCTTGGTAATCCTCCCCAGAGATTAAGAATTGCGGTGCTGGTTTGCAGCACCGTTTTTTATGGGGATGGGGAATGAATACTCCTCCACCTGCTACGCGAGGTGGCGGTGTCTTAATTAGAAGGATTT
>RECT01000158.1 GCA_007693875.1 Spirulina sp. DLM2.Bin59 | reverse complement strand
ATCAGGATATTAACCTCAGTGTTGCCCCCGATGGTTTGGCTCTGTTGTTTGACCAAATTGTCACCGATCCGGAGGGGGATAGTCGTTTACAGACCAATGCAGGAGAGGCGATCTCCGCTAGTCAAATCTGGCTTTTAATCCCCCCTGTGGATGATGAGCCGCCGGTGTTAGAAACCCTACCGTTTGTCGGGATTCGACCCCAATGGCTACCTTAAAGCGATCATTAGTGGGGGGTTTACCCGGCCCCCCTAGCCATTCAACTAGGCTAAATGGTCAGTGACGGCACGACTGAGCACCTGGGTCCAATGCTCCACTGCATCAGCTTCTGCCGCCTCCACCATCACCCGGATCAGCGGTTCTGTTCCCGAAGCCCGCACCAAAATGCGACCGCGATCGCCTAAATCCGCCTCTCCTTGGGCAATTACTCGCTGCACCGCCTCGCAGTCCTGCCAATGCTGGCGACGCTCCCGGCTTTCGACGCGAATATTTTGCAGTAATTGGGGATAGGTTTGGAAACTCTGATCCCGTAGGTCTGCGAGGGAAACGCCGTTGGCTTTCACCAAGGCGGTGAGATGTAAGGCCGTTTGCACCCCATCCCCGGAAAAACTGTGGTGGTGGCAGAGGATATGGCCGGACTGTTCTCCCCCAAGGGCGGCCCCGAATTCAAACATCGCGGCTTGGACATGCTGATCCCCTACATCGGTGCGGTGGAACTGCCCCCCCTGAGCCTGCCAAGCCCGCTCAAACCCCAAATTGGCCATCACCGTGCCGATGAGAAGATTATCCGGGAGTTGGTTTTCGGCCATGAGTTGTTGGCCCCAAAGGTAGAGGATGTAATCCCCATCGATAACGCGGCTGTGGTTATCGACGGCCATGACGCGATCGGCATCGCCATCGAAGGCAAAGCCGAGATCCGCGCCGTATTCCTGAACGGCGGCTTGGAGGCGTTGTAAATGGGTGGAGCCACAGTTGACATTGATGCGATCGCCATCGGCGGCATCATGGAGGGCAATCACCTCCGCCCCCAGGAGCCGGAACAGTTCCGGGGCTAACTGCACCGCAGCCCCCCAGGCCAAATCCAAGACAATTTTTAAGCCGGTGAAATCTGCCGTGGGGAGCGATCGCTGTAAGGAATCGGCATAGTCCCGGATTAATGTCACGGTATGTTGATGTTTCCCCCAGGCCATGCCATTAAGGGAAGTTTCCCCCTGGCCCCGCAAGCCCGCCTCAATGCGAGCCGCCGCCGGTTTGCCCAACTTTGTGCCGTTGTGGCTAAAAAACTTGATGCCGTTATCCTCCGGAGGATTGTGGCTGGCGGAAATCATCACCCCACCGAGGGCATGGGTTTGGCGGGTGAGGTAGGAAACGCAGGGGGTGGGGCAGAGGCCCACATTCCACACTTCTAGGCCCGCAGAGGTGAGGCCTGAAGCGAGGGCCGTGGCGAGCATATCACTGGAATTGCGGGAATCCTGACCAATAATCACCGGGCCAATGGGCACGTCTTGGTCTTGGAGCACTTGCCCCGCCCAATAGCCCACTTCTAAAGCCAGGGATGCATTCAACAGTTCCCCGGCCTTACCGCGAATGCCATCGGTGCCAAAAAGGGGCGTTTGCGGCAAAAGTCCCAATTGAGCCAGCCGGCCAATACCGGGGCTAGGGGTTGCCTGACGGGATTGGGGTCGAATCGGCGATGATACCATAATTAAATTTTTCCTCACTCACACCAAAATTACTGATGTTGCTACATTCAACCATCAGGCTCTATTTCCAGAACTTTATCCTATTGGTGGGGGAGTTGCACGGAAATGGGGAACGGGGAACGGGGAATGGGGAATGGGGAGATTGATTCAGGGCCGGGGCGAAAAATTTTTGTGCCTCCGGCAGGCTTACGCCAACGCCCCTACGCCGATTCCCGATCAGGATTGCCTGTTGCCCGTTGCCTGTTCCCTATCCCCTATCCCCGCTCAATCAACGCCTCTATTTGCCCCACCGTCAGCCCTCGCTCGATGTATTGGGGGTTTTCGGGGTTGTAGGGGCTAGCGAGGCGATCGATGGTTTCAATGGTGGCGGTGTCGTCGAGGATGGGGATATCGGGGTCGAAGGCGGTGGGGCGGGTGAGGGAACTGGAGAACCCTCGGAAAATGAGCACCATTTCCGCCTCCCCTTGGTGCTGGGCCGTAACGACTAATACTTCTTCAGGATGAGCCTGGGTGTAGAGTTCCAGAGGATTTAGAATAGACATAGGAGGTTCAAAAGGGTAGATCAAGATATTTTACTGTTGCGATCGCAACAATTTGCTACCTAAATTATCCAGAGGGGCCCTTAGAATTTTTGTACAATGGTAGACAACGACATTATTTAAAGTTATGAGCGACTCTATCACCCCTTCGCCACGCCTGGCGGAAAAAATCGAAGTCTCGATCCAATTGGATTCTGACCTTGTTGATCAACTGCACCATCTCAGCAGCGACCCCAGTCGCATCATCGAAACCGCGATTAAACAATGGTTACGGGGTGAGCGGGAGCAAGACGACGAGCTATCGCGGACGTTTAGACGCAATCCCCCTGTTCCCCCCCGTGGTGAATGGAACGATTAAGGGCAACTAAAAACCGTCCAATCCCCATGGACGGTTATTTTCATGGCAGACTACTATAGAGAGAAATAAACATTGCATGACCTGTAATCGCGTACCATGGACGCTGCTGCTGCACCTCAACCCCCAAATTGCTGGCAAAGTTTAGGTGCTGAACTGGCATTTACCCAAGATAGTTCCGGCCAATACTCCTCATTTTATTGGCAACGCCCCCCCAACAAGGCAATCCAAGCTCCGGCGATTATTACCCATGCCTGTAGCGAGCACCATCTTTTTCAGCCGGTAGCTCAGGAAAGCTATCTGGAAACGATCCATCGGGTGATGGAGCGTCGGGTTCCGGAAAATTACCATTGTTTGTTTTCCTATCAGGATGAAACCTTTCCCGTCGAGTTGGCCATTAGCCCGATTCTCAAGCATGAGGGGCGGGTGGTGGAGGTGCTGGTGTTGGGGCGACTCTTGGAGCAGGCGGGGCTGACGCGGACGAATCGCCTCACGGGAGCCTTGCCCCACAATAACTATCAAGATTTAATTACCCAAATTGCCCGCAATATTCGCCGCAATCCCTATCAAAACCTGCTGACGAAGCTGGCTCGCAATATTCGCCTGACGCTGGATCTGGAAACGATTTGGCAGCAGACGGTGGATAGTTTGGGGGAGGAGGTGCGGGTCAGCCGCTGTTTGATTATTTCCTACGATTCAGAAAGCCAGATGCTGCGGGTGGAGTCGGAATATTGTGATGCCCATTACCGCTCGATGTTGGGGGAGCGGTTCCCCATTGACCAAACGCCCTATTTACAGCAGGCGATCGCCACCGATGAACCCCTCGCCTTTGACTACATCCCCGATAGCCCCTTTGAGGAAAAATCGGTTTTAGTGGTTTCGACGTTTTACCAAAATAAGCGCAATGCCTTAATTTGTCTGCAACAGTGCGATCGCCGCCGCCATTGGAGTGATGCAGAAATTGAGCTAGCGCGGGAATTGGCGGCCCATGTGGGGACAGCGATCGCCCACGCCACCCTCTATAAAGATTTAGAAGAAGCGGGAATGCGAGCGGAAGAAGCCTCCCGCCTCAAAAGTGAATTCCTGGCCAGCACCTCCCACGAACTCCGCACCCCCCTCAACGGCATCATCGGGTTCATGAAGCTGATTCTCGATGGTTTAGCCGATGACCCCGCCGAGCAGCGGGAATTTTTGGAGGAAGCCCACCGTTCCGCCCTCCATTTACTGAACTTAATTAACGACATCCTCGATATTGCCAAAATTGAAGCGGGGCGGATGGAGTTGGAATTTACGGAAGTCTCCCTTGAAGACCTCTTTGAGGATGTGGAGAAGAAAACCCGCCCCATGGCAGAGCAGAAACACCTCAGTTTTGAAATTCAACTCCCCTCCTCCCGCGAACCCATTAACCTCTATGGCAACTATCAGCGGTTGTTGCAAGTGTTGCTTAACCTGGTGGGCAATGCCGTCAAGTTCACCCATGAAGGGGGGATCACCATCAGCGGCGAAATTGTCAAAAAAACGACTACGATCAACGGCCAACGGTTTCCCGGCTTTGTGAAGGTGCGGGTAGCGGACACCGGCATTGGGGTTCCCCTCGATAAGCTGGATATGCTGTTTAAGAATTTTAGCCAGGTGGACATTGGCCGCACCCGCTCCTATGGGGGAACGGGGCTAGGGTTAGCCATTTCCCAGCGATTAGTGGAAACCATGGGAGGCACAATTCAGTTTTTCAGCTTGGGGGAAAACCTAGGATCAACCGTGACATTTACCGCCCCCATTGTGCAAATCCCCCTGATCCTGCGGGGCAAATCAGCAGAAGGGGAGGGGGGGGGAAGGATGAAGGATGAGGGATGAAAGTTTGCTTTCTCTCTCACTTCCTACTTCTCACTTCCCACTTCTCACTCCTTCTGGCACGACAAAAAACCGCCCCAAATATCGGTGGGCGGTTTGATCTAAGCAATCGGAGGGTATAGGGCCAGTTTAGGCTGGTTGTAAGACTGAGTATTGTTACCGATTTTACCGATCGCCTCTGGGATTTAACTGATTGCGGAGACGGCTAGCGGTGCGTAAAATTTGGCCGGCGAGGATGGCCGCGCCGAAGCCGTTATCAATATTCACCACGCCAATGCCCGCCGCGCAGGAACTGAGCATCCCCAATAGGGGCGTAATGCCGCCAAAACTTGCGCCATAGCCAATACTGGTGGGGACGGCGATCACGGGGCAAGCCGCTAATCCCCCCACCACACTGGGCAACGCCCCCTCCATCCCCGCCACGACAATCAACACATCCGCCGCCGCAATCACATCCTGATGGCGTAGCAACCGCTGAATCCCCGCTACGCCCACATCCCAAAGCCGCTCAACGGTAAACCCCATTAACTCGGCAGTGACGGCGGCTTCTTCGGCAACGGGGAGGTCGGCAGTGCCAGCGGTGAGGAGGGTGATTTTACCCAGGGGTTGGGGTTCGGGGGTTCCCAGGGCGCAAATCCGGGCGGGTTCGTAGTAGCGCAGTTGGGGGAGGGAGGGCTGAATTTCGTTGAAGACAGGGAGGCTGATGCGGGTGGCCATGGCCACGGCGGCTTTTTGGGCCAGGAGGGGGAAAATTTCCACCAGTTGGGCGGGGGTTTTATCTTGCCCCCAAATCACTTCAGGGAAGCCGGTGCGGTGTTGGCGATCGCCATCCAGTTTGGCAAAGCTCCCCACGGCTGTATAGGGGGCCGGTTGCTGTAACCGTTGGGCAGCAACATCAGGGCTGATTTTTCCCGCTGCCACGGCGGCCAGGAGGGCTTGGAGCGTATCCGGTTGCACGATGGGTGATCCTGAAATGACAGTCCTTGATCATACCTTGGGTTTAGGAAAGGGGGCGGTTTGCCCCCTGAGGATTCAGTTTGACTCTGTTTAACTGAAGTACTTCGAGCCTAACCCGAGGGCCGAAGAAGGCGATCGCCGTTACCAAAATTGACACAGTTGATGAAGGGACAGTAAAGACTCAACTTTGTAATTCTTATTTTTCAGGAAACTTTTCCCCAGGGGAATCCCCACAGTTTCCACAGCTTTTCCGGAGGTTTTCCCCAGAAATTGGCTAATTTTCCACAGATCACAAAAGGGAAAACCGACTTTTTGGTGGGAACCGCAACGGGGAGGGGATCGGGATTGTAAAAGGGGGTATACGGAGTTTATGTAAAGTTGTGTAACAAAAACCAGGCTCAAACCCTGATTCTTGCGTAAACCTTGAGTTTTTCTAAAGCCATTGTTAACATTTCTCAGCATTGACAAATCCCCCCCTTTCCCGCGAAATAGAGTTAGAGTCTGTATTGAGCCATCACTGGATTTCCATCCATCACCAAAATTGATATTTTCCTCCCAGGGTCGTGAGTATCCCACCGTCGTCTTCAGCGACGGGATGCCGTCCCCTTAACCCATAGAGGCCAGTGATCGGGCGATCCGCGTGGTTCGCACCTATCGCCGCGCCCCGATTCTCCCCTAACCCTAGGCTGCCGACATCCTCTGATGTTCGCGCCCGGCTTGTTTTGGCTTGTTTTAGTCCCTGCTTACGAGGTCATCATGACAACTCAAATCAGTATCCTGACCGAAATCCCCGAAGACCTACACCAATCCCTTCGGCAATATCTGGATCAGCACCCCAGTTGGGATCAAGATCAAGTGTTCACGGCTGCCTTGTCTTTCTTTTTGCTCCATGGTGCTCATCCCCCCCGCCCCCATCTCACCGATACCCCCGACCCCGCAGCGGCAAAAGCCTACCTAGAAACGCTGTTTCACACCTGATGCAGTGGTAAACTAGGCTCTGTTTTTGCGTCCCCTCCCACCATGCTAGAGAGTTTAATTGTCGGTGCAGGCCTGAGTGGCCTGGCCACGGCCCACCGGTTACAGCAGCGCGATCGCCATTTTTTAATCACCGAACAGGACGATCGCGTCGGCGGTGTGATGATCAGCCGACAACGGGATGGCTTCCTCTGGGAGGAGGGGCCCAATAGTTTTCAACCCAATCCCATCCTCTTAAAACTCGCTGTGGAGGTGGGTTTGGGGGATGATTTAGTTTTGGCCGATCGCCGTTTACCCCGGTTTGTCTATTGGGGGGGGCGGTTGTTGCCTGTGCCCATGAGTCCGGGGGCGGCGGTGCGATCGCCCCTGTTGAGTTTTGGCGGTAAGTTGCGGGCGTTGTTGGGGGCGTTGGGGTTTGTGCCGCCGAAGATGGGGGCAAACCTCACCGAGCAGGAGGGGGAGGAAACAATTTGGCAATTTATCCACCGCCATTTAGGTTCAGAGGTTGCCGAACGATTGATCGCCCCCTTTGTGTCGGGGGTCTATGCCGGAGATGTCCATGGTTTGAGCATGGCGGCGGCCTTTCGGCGGATTTATGAGTTAGAGGCGAAAGGCGGCGGTTTGGTAGCGGGGGCGATCGCCACCCGTCGTCAAAATCAACCAACCCCCCCCGATCCCACCCTGCCCCAAACCAAACCGGGGGAACTGGGGTCATTCCGGGAGGGCATGGAAATGTTGCCCAAGGCGATCGCCTCCCGGTTGGGTGATCGCCTCCGTTGCCAATGGACATTAACAGGCATTGAACGCCTCCCCAACGGCTACCGCGCCCAATTCCACACCCCCACCGGCCCGGAAACCGTGGAAACCCGCAGTCTCGTCCTCGCCATTCCCGCCCATCGCGTCGCCCCCCTCCTCGCCCCCCTAACGGGAACAGCTCAGGAAGTCTTAGGGGCGATCCCCTATCCGCCCGTGGCCTGCGTGGTGATGGCCTATCCCGATCAAGCTTGGCGGCGGCCCCTCCAAGGGTTTGGCAACTTAAACCCCCGCCATCAGGGCATCCGCACCCTGGGGACGATCTGGTCTTCCACCCTCTTTCCCGGTCGTTGTCCCCAAGGCTGGCGGATGATTTCCAGCTTCATCGGCGGCGCAACAGATCCGGCAGTGGGAGCAATGGATCAAGGGGCGATCGCCCAACAGGTTCACCAAGACCTGAGCAAAATGCTCGTCAAACCTGAATTTGAACCGGAAGTCTTAGCCGTGCGCGTCTGGCCCAAAGCCATCCCCCAATACACCCTCGGCCATGGCGATCGCCTCCACCACCTCACCACCCACCTCCAACAATTCCCCGGCCTTATCCTCTGTAGTAACTACACCGACGGCGTAGCCCTGGGGGACTGTATTCGTCGCGGTTTGGCCGCAGCGGATCAGGTTGAGGAAAGTCAAAAGTGAAAAGTCAAAAGGAAAAAGTGAGAGCGCCTTTCCTTTTGCCCTTTACCTTTTGCCTTTTTCCTTCAAAAACCCCATGGCCCAACCCCTCGATATTTTAATCCTCTCCAATGGCCCCGGCGAAGTCACCACCTGGGTGCGGCCGGTGCTGGGGGAATTGCGGCGGCGGTATGGGGAGGATCGGCAACGGTTGCGGATTTCTGTGGTGCTGGCTCCCTGTAACCATGCTACGGGGAATGAGGCGGCGGTGGTGCGGGGTTATCCAGAATGCGATCGCCTTCAGGAGCCGGCGGATTTTTGGCCCTTTCTCCTTTGGGGGAAAACCGCTGAGGGTTGGGATTGGCGGCGGGCGGGGATTGTTTTATTTTTGGGGGGGGATCAGTTTTTTGCGGTGGCGATCGCCAAACGCCTCGGTTATCGCCTTGTGGTTTATGCGGAATGGGAAACCCGGTGGCCCCGGTGGGTGGATCAGTTTGCGGTGATGAATGCCGCTGTTGGTGAGAAAATGCCCCCTGCTTATCGCTCGAAGGCTTATGTGGTGGGGGATTTAATGAGTGATCAGCCCGATGGGGAAGGTGGGCCGGCACAAACAGAATGGATCGGGTTTTTACCCGGATCGAAGGCGATGAAGCTCACCCAGGGCCTACCGCTGGCGATCGCCTTTGCCCACCACCTCGCCCAGCGCCGTCCCCACACCCGCATCGGCATTCCCCTCGCCCCCACATTGGATCTTCCCAGCCTCTGCAAGTTTGCCGATCCCCACTTTAATCCCATGATGGCAGTCCTCGGCATGGGCCCCATCACCTGCGTTGAACCCCCCCAGGGCAACCCCTATCTCCGCACCGCTACGGGGGAAACCTTAGAAATTTGGCCCGATTTTCCCGCCCATGATCATCTGCGCCGCTGCCGTCTCTGTATCACCACCGTCGGAGCCAACACCGCCGAACTGGCCGCCCTCCAACTGCCGATGGTGGTGATCCTAGCCACCCATCAAATCGAGGCCATGCAAGCCTGGGATGGTTTACCGGGGTTGATGGCACGGTTGCCGGGGTTAGGTATCCCCCTAATTACGGCTTTTAATCAGTTCATGTATGGTCAATACCGACGACGGGAACGGCAGGGCCAAAAACCGCTCTTCGCCTGGCCGAATATTTGGGCGGGGCGGGAGATTGTCCCGGAATGGGTGGGGTCGCTGACGGGGGAATTGTTGGCCCAGCGGATAGATGATCTTTTAAATGATCCGGCAGCTTTAGGGGAAATGGTGGCGGCGTTAAAGGCGGTGCGGGGAGAGCCAGGGGCAGCGGCAAAATTGGTGGCGGGTTTGGTGGAGCCGGATGAGGGAGGCGAAGACCGGTCGCCCCATGGTGAGAGGGGTGAGGGTTAACGCACCACTCGGGCTAACGTTGCAGCGTTGCCGTCGTTAACGCCTTCAAATCCGCCACCGCCGCCCCCTCCCCTTCCAGGAGCCAGAGCAAATATTCCGCATTCCCCGCCGGCCCCGTAATCGGAGAAGCCGTCACCCCCCGATAGCCCCAACCTAAACCTTGGGCAACGGTAAT
>RECT01000132.1 GCA_007693875.1 Spirulina sp. DLM2.Bin59 | reverse complement strand
CACCTCACAAACCCGCCGCCATTTCTGTTCCCATACCCCATTTAACGTCGGGGTATTGTGGGCAAAAATCAACGGCCCCCATTGGTAGGAATCCGGCTTTAATTCAATCAATTCTCGATAGGTGGAAATATCCTCCCAACCCTCCTGGGGCCAAGGGCGACCATCTTCATAAATCGTAAACAGCAACCGCTGGGATCCTTCGATTTGCTGCACCAAATCACTCATGGCCAACAGGTAGGCATCATCATATTCTACCCGCCCGGTGAGGGGGTTAAAGAAGCGGAAATCTTGGCCACCATCCACCCGAATGCCATCGGCTCCGGTGTTAATTTTGCGCCGCTGCATTTCCAAGAAAATCGACCGCACCATGGGCAACTGATGGTTAAGATCCTGACCATACATATTTGGCCCCTTGAGGAATTGGTGGGGCAATAACAATTCTGATTGATTGTCAGCATGGCCATAGACCAAATCATAAATGACCTGAATCGGCCCCGTTGAAAAATTATGCAAGGTGCTGATCAGTTCAATCACCTCATCGGGGCGCAAACTGCTCAACAGGGCAGAATTGGTCGTACTTGATCCCAAAATCGGCACATCATAGCCCCAATCTTGGGTATTGGGTTTCGTCAGTTCAATCCTGATGATGTCCCCAGATTCCCCCGCAAAGGAGAAAAACTCACTTTCGGGGCTGTATTCATCGCGGTATTCAATGGTCGGTTCCGTGGGCAGAAACTGCACAGCATCATAGCCGATGTAGCTTTCCTCAATGGGCGTCAGGGCCTCGCCTTGGGCGAGCTTATCGGAGATGGTTTGGTAAATTTTAGTGAGTCCCTTAAATGTGCCCTCACGGGAAGCCGTACCAATGTGCAATTGGAGGATGTTGCGGGGGGCGCGGACGCGGGGGATGCGGTGGGTATCCGTGGCGAGGCGGGTATCTTGATCCGGCAGGGCGGAGGCGCTGGTGCGGCGGATGTAGTCGAGATCGGCACGATTTTTTTGGAGGGTATCCAGATCGTAGAGTTCCGCCGGGGCGAATACGCCGTAGGGGAGGGAATGGGCCAGGGGGTCGCGGATCGCCTGGAGTTGTTCGTTTTGGTCGATGAAGCGGAGCCAATAGAAGGAGCCGAGGCGATCGCCTGTGCCGGGGGTCATGCCCTCGATCACGCCCCAATGGAATTCCCCCTGTTGAACGAGGTTGAGGCGATCGCGCCGAAATTCCACCACCTGCTCCGGCACAGAGACATCAATGGGTTCAAGGGGCGTCAGCACTTCAAAGTAAATCTCCAGCTTCCGCATCACCTGGGCCATGAGTTGCGGTGTCCAGAAGCCAATTTCCACTAAGCCATCTTCGCGGTAATGGGCCCCGAGGCGGGTGGCAATTTTTAAGCCCTTTTCAAAAATCGTCAAGTCGGAATGCTCGACGGCCTGCACCCAATCGAGCAGTTCTTGGGTGGGGCCTTCAACGCAATGAATGGCCGGTTTTGTGGCAACAGTCACCATAATTTCAAGGATCTCAACAACGGTCTAAACAACGGCTCAAGGCGCGTTGTTGCACCCTAGCGCAATCTTGATCCCGTCGTCATCTATCTCTAGATAGTAGAGGCGGGGGAGTTTTTCGGCAACTGTTGGCCGGGTCAGGCTTAAGAAGGCCTAAGGTTGACTTTGCAACTATGGTTGGGGGGAGTTTTGTTGCTTGAGGTGACTGAGGAGCCAATTGGCGATGGTGGCGCGGCGGGTTTGGCGGGGCCCGAATTCGCCGAGTTTATAGCCTTTGAAGCCTAATTCTTCCTTGAGGAGTTGCTTATTTTCTGGGGGAATGGAGCGGGTGAGCTTGACCGTGGGGGGACGGTTAGCGATGAAGTCAGGAGGTTCAGGATAGGCGGCTTGCCAATCGAGGGGAACGGCGCTGTTATCCCACATTTCATGGAGGGGATCATAGCGATAGCCGAGGGCTTGCCAGACCAATTGGTTGGCGATCGCATCTTCAATTTGATCATTGAGGATTGCCCAAATTGTGTCGGTATTGAGGGGAGGGAGCGTCATGGGGGGTGGGAAGTGGGAAGAGAGAGAAATGAGATATAGTCTACCCTCTTCTCTCTCCTCTTTCCTCTCTACCTCCTACTGATCGCCTAGACAGATCCCTAAACCCCTTGCCGTTTTCACAAGGGTGTCTTCGATGTTTACTTTCCGATAGGTTTTAATCGCGTCCAAAATGGGCACCCCAGTCACTTGACGGTCTTTCCAAGTCACCATCATGTCACTGTGGCCCGCCGCAATCAAATCCACAGCCCCCACCCCAAAGGCAGAAGCTAAGACCCGATCCGTAGGGGAAGGAATACCGCCCCGCTGGATATGACCCAGAACCGTAACACGGGTTTCTGCTTGGGTGCAGTTGGTGATGGCGTTGGCTAGGTATTGACCAATGCCCCCGAGGCGAAATTCCCCAAACTGTTCATTTTTCTGAAGGGTTTCCCCATTTTCAGTACAGACAGCCTCGGACACCACCACGACGGAAAAATTAAACCCTACCGCCTGGCGATCGCGAATTTTCCGGCAGATATGCTCCAGCTTGTAGGGAATCTCGGGGATCAGGATAATATGCGCCCCCCCGGCAATCCCGGCATTAAGGGCAATATGCCCGGCATCCCGGCCCATCACTTCGAGGATCATCACCCGATCATGACTGGCGGCGGTGAAGTGGAGGCGATCGAGGGCATCGGTGGCAATGTCCACCGCCGTGCTAAAGCCGATCGCTAATTCGGTTTCGCCCACATCGTTATCGATGGTTTTGGGGATGCCAATTAAATTAATCCCCCCCTGCTGGGCAATTTTCCGCAGGATGGCTAAGCTGCCATCACCGCCAATGCCAATCAGGGCATCCAAGTTTAACTGGTGGTAGCCCTCAATAATTTCCTCAGAGCGGTCTTTGAGTGTGCCATCAGCCATGGGGAAGGCAAAGGGGTTGCCTTTATTGGTGGTTCCCAGGATCGTTCCGCCTTGGGTACGGAGGGGATCCACCTTGTGGAGTTTGAGGGGCATCACTTTGGGGGGACGCTCAATCAACCCGTTGGTTGCACCTTTGATCCCAACCACCTCCCAATCGTAGTGGGCGGTGGCATGGTTGACGACGGCGCGAATGATTGTGTTTAAACCGGCGCAATCTCCCCCACTGGTGAGAATGCCGATCCGTTTCTGTTCTCCCATAAATCCAATATCCATCAACGATCTACAGTGGACTGGCCCCATTTTGAGGGATGAATGGCAATCAGACTGTATTTTGCCTGTCTGAATTTTAGATTTCTTCGCCCTTCTGCCCTTGCCGTGGACAGTCAAGCCAGCCAAGACTAGACTGGAGAAGGGGCCCAATGGGGTGTGGTGAGCGGCCCCAGGTTCAAATTATTTACGAGGTTATGATGGTTCAACTTAAAGATGTTGATACTACACCAATCCCTGAAAGTACCCCTGTTGTGGTGCGGGATGATTCTCCCCAACGGCCTTGGGGGACGTTCACTGTCCTTGAAGAGGGCCCCCAGTATAAAATCAAGCGCATTGAAGTCAAGCCCGGCCATCGCCTTAGCTTGCAAATGCACCACCACCGTAGTGAGCATTGGATTGTGGTGGCGGGGACGGCGAAAGTCACCTGTGGTGATGAGGTCACGATCTTGGGTAGCAACCAATCCACCTATGTGCCCCAATGCACTCCCCACCGTTTAGAAAACCCAGGGGTGATCAATTTGGTGATCATTGAAGTGCAAAACGGGGAATATTTAGGGGAGGATGACATTATCCGTTTCCAAGATGACTATAAACGCCATTAGAATCCTGCGATGATTACCCTCACCCCAGCGGCGGCGCAGGAAGTTCGCCGCTTAAAAATGGCCCACAACCAAGCCCAAGGCGTTTTACGCTTGGGGGTGCAGCCCGGTGGCTGTGCTGATTTTGTCTATCAGTTGGCATTGGTGGCGACTCCTCAACCGGGCGATCGCCATTGCACCCAAGCTGACATTGCCATTGGTATTGCCGCCGATAGCGTTACCTACCTCGAAGGGCTACAACTGGACTACACCGAAGACCTGATGGGGGGGGGATTCCGGTTCAAAAACCCCCAAGCCATTAAATCCTGTAGTTGTGGTCATTCCTTTGCGATCGCCTCCGATTTCGGCTCCGGCATTTAATCCCGCAAAAAAAGAGGGCGAATCAAGAGGGCGAAAAATTTTTGTGCCTCCGGCAGGCTTACGCCAACGCCCCTACAACCAATTTCATCATTCCTCCCCACTTCCTACTCCCCACTTCCCACTTCCCACCCTCCCCCGCTTGACACAGTTCTGCCAATTTAGATATGATGGGAGACTGTCACGTCAACAATAAGAACCACCGCGAGGCAGAACTTGTAACCCATGCCAACTATCCAGCAACTGATCCGCACGGAACGCTCCGTCGCGAAAAAGAAAACCAAATCCCCAGCCCTCAAAGAATGTCCACAGCGGCGCGGCGTTTGTACCCGGGTGTATACCACCACACCCAAAAAGCCGAACTCTGCCCTCCGGAAAGTGGCGCGGGTGCGCCTCACCTCTGGGTTTGAAGTCACCGCCTATATTCCTGGCATCGGCCATAACCTACAAGAACACTCCGTTGTGCTCATTCGGGGCGGTCGGGTTAAGGATCTGCCTGGGGTTCGGTATCACATCGTGCGCGGCACATTGGATGCGACCGGTGTGAAAGACCGTCGCCAAAGCCGTTCCAAATACGGCACAAAACGGCCCAAGGCATAACGCCAATCCCTTGGTATTTTTGAACACCCTGGAGGCCATTAGCCAGCTCGCGCCCATCGCCTCCCCCCTTAAAATTCCTACTGAAAATTCATCATGTCCCGCCGTCGCGTAGTAAAAAAACGTCCTGTCCCTCCCGATTCCGTTCATAACAGCCGTCTTGTCAGCATGACCGCCCGTCGTCTCATGCGCCACGGCAAAGAATCCCTTGCCTATCGCTTGATTTACGATGCCTTTGGCATTATTGGCGAGCGCACCGGCAGCGATCCCCTCGAAGTCTTCGAGCAGGCGATCCGCAACATCACCCCCTTAGTGGAAGTGAAAGCCCGGCGGGTCGGTGGGGCCACCTACCAAGTCCCCATGGAAGTCCGCCCCAACCGAGGCACAACCCTCGCCCTACGCTGGCTTTCCAACTACTCCCGCTCCCGTTCCGGCCGCACCATGGCCAGCAAACTGGCCAACGAAATCATGGATGCAGCCAACGAAACCGGCGGCGCGATCCGCAAGCGGGAAGAAACCCACCGTATGGCCGAAGCAAACAAAGCCTTTGCCCATTACCGCTACTAAGATTTCGCGCGGGGATAGCCCCCTGGCCCCATCCCCCCGAAACCTCAACAAAGTTATAAAATTGTGACGTCACGATCGCGTCAGTAAATTTATTATTGGCCCCCTTGGGGTTTAGCCATTAGGGAGGGAATTGTGGAACGAACTATCCCATTAGAGAAAGTTCGTAATATTGGAATCGCCGCCCATATTGATGCGGGTAAAACCACAACAACAGAGCGCATTTTATTTTACTCCGGTATTGTTCACAAAATTGGTGAAGTTCACGACGGCAACGCCGTGACAGACTGGATGGAACAGGAGCGGGAACGGGGCATCACGATCACCGCCGCTGCCATCAGCACCACTTGGCAAGACCACCGGATTAATATCATCGACACTCCTGGTCACGTGGACTTCACCATTGAAGTAGAACGTTCGATGCGGGTGCTGGATGGCGTAATTGCTGTGTTTTGCTCCGTGGGGGGCGTACAACCGCAATCCGAAACCGTTTGGCGACAAGCGGATCGTTATCATGTGCCCCGTATTGCCTTTGTCAACAAAATGGATCGTACCGGCGCAAACTTTTTTAAGGTTTACGAACAGGTAAAAGATCGGTTGCGGGCCCATGCGGTGCCGATTCAAATTCCCATCGGCAGTGAGGGCAATTTTCGCGGCATCGTTGATTTGGTGCGGATGCGGGCCAAAATCTATAATAACGACCTCGGTACTGAAATCGAAGATACGGAAATTCCTGCGGAAGTGGCGGAACTGGCCCAGCAATACCGCACCTATCTCCTCGAAGCTGTGGCTGAAACCGATACGGCTTTGTTAGATCAGTATTTTGAGACGGAAACCTTGGATGAGGCGGATATCCGCAAAGCCATTCGCCATGGCACGCTGGATGGTTCGATCATGCCGATGCTCTGTGGTTCTGCCTTTAAGAATAAAGGGGTGCAACTCCTGCTCGATGCGGTGGTGGATTACCTACCGGCTCCGACGGAGGTTCCCGCCATTAAGGGGTTACTCCCTGATGGGGAAGAAGGGACGCGCCCAGCGGATGATCAGGTTCCCTTCTCGGCGCTGGCTTTCAAGGTGGCGGCGGATCCCTTTGGGCGGTTGACGTTTCTGCGGGTTTATTCCGGTGTGCTGAAGAAGGGCAGCTATGCCTATAACTCGACAAAGGATAAAAAAGAACGGATTTCGCGCTTAATTATTCTCAAGTCCAATGATCGCATTGAGGTGGATCAACTGCGAGCCGGGGATCTCGGTGCGGCCATTGGTTTAAAGGAGACAATCACGGGGGATACGCTCTGTGATGAAACCAATCCCATTATCCTGGAATCCCTCTTCATCCCCGAACCGGTGATTTCCGTGGCGGTGGAACCCCAAACCAAGCAGGATATGGAAAAACTTTCCAAGGCGCTGCAAGCCCTCTCCGATGAAGATCCGACGTTTCGGGTCAGAATTGACCCGGAAACGAATCAAACGGTGATCGCGGGGATGGGGGAGCTGCATTTGGAAATCCTTGTAGACCGAATGTTACGGGAATACAAGGTGGAGGCGAATGTGGGCCAGCCCCAAGTGGCCTACCGGGAAACCATTCGCCAAACGGCCCACGCGGAAGGCAAATTTATTCGCCAAAGTGGTGGGAAGGGTCAGTATGGCCATGTGGTCATCGATATTGAACCTGCTGAATCCGGGAGTGGGTTTGAGTTTGTTTCTAAAATTGTCGGGGGGACAATTCCCCGTGAATATGTCCCCGCTGTGCAACAAGGGATTAAAGAATCCTGCGAAACAGGCATCTTAGCCGGGTATCCTCTGATTGATGTCAAGGTCACTCTGGTTGATGGCTCATATCATGATGTGGACTCATCGGAAATGGCTTTCAAAATTGCTGGCTCTATGGGTATGCGTGAGGCTGTTCACAAGGCCAAGCCTGTACTTTTAGAGCCGATGATGAAGGTCGAAGTTGAAGTCCCCGAAAATTTTCTTGGGGATGTGATGGGGGATATCAACTCCCGTCGGGGTCAAATTGAGGGGATGAGTTCTGAGGCGGCGATCGCCAAACTTCTCGCCAAGGTTCCACTGGCGGAAATGTTTGGCTATGCCACAGATATTCGCTCGAAGACCCAAGGACGGGGGATTTTTTCGATGGAGTTCAGCCACTACAGTGAGGTTCCCAACCATGTGGCTGAAGCCATCATTGCTAAGAACAGGGGAACCATTTTCTGATCAATACAGCTTAGGGTGGAACCTGACCCTCTCCAAAGGGGCCAAAATCGCCCTAAAATATGAGATCAGCTTAGGAACGCAAAACTAGAGATAAGGAACGATTAATCAATGGCACGCGCAAAATTTGAACGGAATAAAGCCCACGCCAACATCGGCACGATTGGCCACGTTGACCATGGCAAAACCACCCTAACCGCTGCCATCACGATGGCCTTGGCGGCTCAGGGTGGGGCGCTGGCTCGGAAATATGAAGATATTGACGCAGCACCAGAAGAAAAAGCCCGGGGGATTACGATCAACACCGCCCACGTTGAGTATGAAACCCCCGACCGCCACTATGCCCACGTGGATTGCCCTGGTCACGCTGACTATGTGAAAAACATGATCACCGGAGCGGCACAGATGGATGGCGCGATCCTCGTGGTGTCTGCTGCTGATGGCCCGATGCCCCAAACGAAGGAGCATATCCTCTTGGCGCGTCAGGTGGGGGTTCCTCACATCGTCGTGTTCTTGAACAAAGAAGACCAAGTGGATGATGAGGAGTTGCTCGAACTGGTGGAATTGGAAGTTCGTGAACTCCTCAGCGATTACGATTTCCCTGGGGATGATATTCCCATTGTGGCCGGTTCGGCGCTGAAGGCCGTTGAAGCTTTGAGTGCTAATCCCAAAACTGCTCCTGGGGAGAATGAGTGGGTGGATAAGGTCCTAAAATTGATGGCGGAAGTGGATAGCTTCATCCCCACCCCTGAGCGGGAAGTGGATAAGCCTTTCTTGATGGCTGTGGAGGATGTGTTCACGATCACGGGTCGGGGTACGGTGGCCACGGGTCGGATTGAGCGCGGTAAAGTCAAAATCGGTGAGGAAGTTGAATTGGTGGGCCTGCGGGACACCGTCAAGAAAACTGTTACCGGCATTGAGATGTTCAAGAAGAGTCTTGAGGAAGGGATGGCCGGGGACAACGCTGGCATTCTGCTCCGGGGTGTTGAAAAACAGGACATTGAGCGGGGTATGGTGATTGCTAAACCCGGTTCGATCACGCCCCACACCCAGTTTGAGGGGGAAGTTTATGTACTGAAGAAAGAGGAAGGGGGCCGTCATACGCCGTTCTTCTCTGGCTACCGTCCCCAGTTCTATATGCGGACAACGGATGTGACGGGGACGATTGATACTTTCACCGCTGATGATGGCAGTGAAGCGGAAATGGTGATGCCGGGCGATCGCATCAAGATGACTGTGAGCCTGATCAATGCGATCGCGGTTGAACAGGGGATGCGTTTTGCTATCCGTGAGGGGGGTCGCACCATTGGTGCGGGTGTTGTTTCTAAAATCCTGAAATAATTGCCGCTCTCCTGAGCTAAGGAGCAGAGAACGCAGTTTTTCTGCTCCTTTTGTGACGCTTTTTGTATGATCCTTTCTCTGAACCTTGAAAACTGAACATGGCTACTATCCAACAGCAAAAAATCCGCATCCGTCTCAAAGCTTTTGATCGTCGTCTCCTCGATACTTCCTGTGAAAAGATTGTGGATACGGCTAATCGCACCAATGCGACGGCGATCGGGCCGATTCCGTTGCCGACGAAGCGCCGCATTTATTGTTTGCTCCGTTCGCCCCACGTGGATAAGGATTCCCGTGAGCATTTTGAAACCCGGACTCACCGCCGGATTATCGATATTTACCAACCTTCTTCTAAGACGATTGATGCGTTGATGAAGTTGGATTTACCGGCTGGGGTGGATATTGAGGTGAAGTTGTAGGCGATCGCTTTTGATCATGAAACCCAGTTGTTTGAGCCTAGGCGGAGCAACTGGGTTTTTTGTCTAGCTGGGGCAAGGGCAATGCATCTTAACTTTCTGGTTGACACTCCCCGCGCTAAAGCGACGGGGATTCTTGGTTCATCGACCGGACTTA
>RECT01000071.1 GCA_007693875.1 Spirulina sp. DLM2.Bin59 | reverse complement strand
ACCCCATCTATCGAGATTTGGAGGTGCTGGATAAACCCTTCACCCGCAAACAATTGAAGTATGCCGTGAAGACGGCGATTAAAAAATCAAAAGCCACTGCTGCAGCCAGGCCGAAAATTAACCATAGCCTCCATAGCTCCGAGGTGGTGCCGCCTCCTCCCAGGAGTTCTGTCGTTGATCCCCCAGTGGATGCCCCAGTTGACTCCCCGCCAACCCCTGAGCCAGAACTGACTCTCCCCTCAGAACTGGAAACGATTTTTGAACAATATCAAGAGCAAACGGCAGACTTGCCGGATGTGGATTTTCCCTTTGCTGATGGTTTTGATCTAGATCTACCGGAAGAATTTCAACTCAGTGCGGATTTAACCGAACTGCCCTCAGAGGGAGAGCAACCCCCTTTTGACCCTACCTCTGGGTTTACCCGTCCCTTTGTACGGGAAACTCCCCAAGAGGCGATCCGCGCTGACGAACCTGTTGCCTCCTCCTTAGACGACTACATCACAGCCGAGGAGGACTATCGGGAAGCGGAACCCGAGGTTGATCCTGATCAGGGGCAATGGGATGTAGCATTTAATTTCGAGTCTAATTTTGAGTCGGAGAACTTGCCTGGCTCGGAGGGGACGGAGGGAGGAGAGGCTGCCCCTTGGGAAATTGTCCTCGATCCGGAAGAGTTGGAAGCGGTTTCGCCGGAGCCACCGCATTTTATCAATGCGGGAATTGTGCCTGCGCCCCCAGCAGGGGAATTTTGGGAGGATGAGCCTGGGGAGGATTTGCCCCCCGCACCGCCTGCGATCGAGGCTGCCTCTGAGGCAGAACTGCATCCGTCTGAACCGATGGCAACCCCCGCTGCTTTGCTGGATTTTGATCCAGAGGCGATCGCCGCAGAACCCCTGGAAAATCTCCTCGATCAGGCCTTAGCCAACAGTGATGAAGATTTATCCGCCTTTTTAACCACCACCGCCCTGCACCCTCCCTCGGCGGATCTCTTTGGACCCGCCGATACCGCCGACGATGCCGACGATGCCCCCGATGCCACTGTTACTGATCCCATGGCAACGGAGCCTGTCCTTGAAGATTCACCCATCACCTTTGACCCTAATGCCTTTTGGGGAGAAGATTTAAACCCCATAGCCCCGCCGGATGTCGCGCCGGACTCCGCACCGGACTTTGACCCCTTTGGGTTTGCCGACGAGCCGGAACCCAGTCCTGAAGCAGAGTCACTGAACCTACAGGGAGACGCGGCAGAGGAAGCCATGGAGGACAACGCACCCATCGCTGATTTAGCAGCGGCGGTAGACCTTGAAAATCCAGCTTTTGATCTGAGTCTAGGGAGTTTTACCGGAGCTGACCTAGATCTTGATCTAGATGTCGGCAGTTGGTCAGGGATGACCGATGAACCTGCGCCAATGGAGCCCAATCCCTTTCGGATTGATGCGGAGGCTCATCCGTTCTTCAGCGATACGGAAACCATTGATGATGACCCGCCAGGGGAAGAAGCGGAAAATACGATTTTAGGAGATAAGCGCCAAGTTCCCCGCGACCCAGGGCTGATGCTGCCCCCGATCCAAGCTTCTCCCCCAGAGGAAACAGAAAATACTATTCTTGCGGATAAACGCAACCTTGACAGGGAATCAGACCCGGAATATACGGTGTTGGAGGATAAGCAAGACGTTAACCTTGACGATTTCCCCCGCTTTTCCTTCGCAGATCCCAACCCCAAGCCAACGCTGTTGCAAGAGGGGATGGTGACGCTGTTGGGGTTTGAGGAAGTGGAAATGCGCTTTGGTAGCACCCTAGCATCGGAACGGATTGCGGCATTGCGAGATGCCATTCATTATGGCGATCAAGGGTATCAGTTAGTTTTCAAGGCGATTCGGGAGGAAACCGGGGCAGTGCAACAGGCAGCGGAGCAGTTGGTGATTGAGCATTTCCGCAAAGCTCAATATGCTCGGCCGCCAGCCCAACAGGCTTGGCTAGAAATGGAATGTTTAGCCGTGATGACGGGCCATTCCCATTGGGTGCAAACGGTGGCGATCGCCCCCGACAACCGCACCCTGATCAGCGGCAGTAAAGACAGCACCATCAAAACCTGGGATCTCCTCACCGGGCGGCAAAATGGCACCATTACCGGCCACACTTCCTCGGTGCTCTCCATTGCCCTCAGTCCAGAGGGGGACAAAATCATCAGCAGTAGCACCGACAACACGATCCGGATTTGGGAGTTACAAAGCGGCAATTTGCTGCAAACCATCAGCGGTGATGCCCACCATAAAATCTATGTGGTGGCCCTGAGTCCTGATGGCAAGCTGATTATCAGCGCCAGCGCCGATCAAACCGCTAAACCCCACTTTGAATCGGGCTTAGAAGGGTTATTGAGTTACATCCCCTCAAAAACCACCTCCCCGATCCTCTCCCTGATTCAGTTTTTCCGCCGTAGCCGAGAAATTAAGCTGTGGGATCTTCCCAGTGGGCGGGTGAAGGGGAGTCTTTTGGGCTATTCCAAAGGAGTAACAGATTTAGCGATTACCCCCAAGGGGGATAAGGTGGTGAGCGGCAGCCGTGACCATACGGTCAAGGTGTGGGATCTGCAAAGCCAACGGACGTTAAACACATTGTGGGGCCATACCGATGAAATCCGCTCGGTGGTGATCAGCCCCAATGGGCAGCACATCATCAGTGGCAGTCGCGATCGCACGATCAAAATTTGGGATCTCCGCACCGGCCATGTATTGCGCACCCTCCGGGGCCATACCCAATCCGTCACCTCCCTCGCCCTCAGCCCCGACGGAAAAACCATCGTCAGCGGTAGCCGCGATGCAACGCTGCGGATTTGGGATTTTGATACCGGGGAGCATCTGAATACTTTAATGGGCCATAGTGATTTGGTGCGATCGGTTGCCCTGAGCCATGATGGCAAAACCATTGTCAGTGGCAGCCGCGACAATACCATCAGGGTTTGGGCGAGTCGTTGAAGCCCATGATTGACTTCCTGCGGAATAGATAAACATCATCTTGCTCAAACTGTTGTGTAAATTGCTGATCAGCCTTTAATCGCTGTAGTAACTGCTGTGCGCTTTGCTCAGAAAGGCCATAGTGGGGATGGCGTACATTGAGGAGGATAAATTGATATCGCTCTAAACTTTGATCAAAATTATCATCGCTGGCATGCTGGATAAAGGAGCGATGAGTGAGATGGGGGACTAAATTATGATTGGTGAGGACATCATTTTGGGTATCAACAAGGGCAATGGCTTGGCGGTTAGCTGACCAAGTATCTAGATCTGATAGGTACAAACCGAAAAAGTAGCCATATTTTGCCAAAGCAAAAAAGCAAAATAAGCACCAAGCTAGAATCCATTTTTTGGGCTTCAAAAAGTTTTTTTGATGGGCAACTGTAGCAATAACTGATAATATCAAGAAAGGGAGAATTGGCACAGAATATTGATGGACAATATCTTTCTGAGCTAAGGTGTTACTCAAAAGGTTTAAAAATAAAATCGGTGTAGTGGCAATTAATGGCGTTAAATATCGCCAATGCAATCCCCAAAGTAAGGGGATGAAGAGTAGCAGTAAGTATTCGAGATTAGGGAGAGTTAAGGTTTGCTCTAATACCGCTTGTGGTTTCAAGAAAATATTAATGGCCATTTCGCCAATGGAACTACCCAAGCGGCCATACCGTCCTAGGGCATGGTGGCCATCAGGCTTAAAGGTTGGTAATAAAACGGTGGTAAAAATACCAAACCAAGCCATACCAATGATCGCGGTATAAATTCCATACCAACGACGCTTTTCAAACACAAATAACCAAAACCCCATAGATACCAGCAGTAGAGATAGAGAGGCACGACAACCTAAGATTAAGGTGGTGGATAGGATAAATCCGGGGGTGTTTCGACTTCTGGCGCATAAAACTGAGGTAAAAATCAGGGGGACGGCGATAACTTCAGGATGGAAGTCGAATAGGTTAATATTAAAAATGAGGGGATAAAGCAGGTAAACTATGGCAATTAACCAGGATTTTTGTTCCGAGAGCCCTGCTTGTTCACTAAGCTTTAAGATCGGCACAATAGCAATACTTAAAACAATGGCCTGAATTGCCAGTAAAATATGCACATCTGCATGAATACGGTAAATTAGTGATAAGCCGTAGTAGATCCATTCGGCATGACCGCCGAGAAAATGATAACCCCAAAAGGAAATAATTGGCGGTTTTCCTTGGCTTAATAAATATAGAATTTGGTCATGATACCCGAGGTCTAAGGCTCCAGATTGAAAAAGATTATGGCGGATAGTACTACAGAAAAATAAAATCAGAACAGATAGTCCTGTTGTGAGGATGAAAGTTTTTTGAGAAGATGACTTAATCATTTAAAGTTTTCCAGAAAGGGATTATCCACAAGGAATGAACCCATGTTTTTCTGATCACGATTACAATCCGCTATATTACTGCTATTGGGTTAAATTTAACCATGGTTGAACCATTAAGCGGTTTAAGGCCTCCCCATTGGCAGGGCGATCGCCCTCCCTTTGGGGTGTTGCTTCAGCATTTTGGTAAATTTTCTGATACGGTAGAACTAAAGCAACGGCATAAACGATTACTGGGGTGCGAGCCAAGAGCGCTGGGCGATCACCTACCCCTCAAACTTAGGGGCGTAACCCTACAGTAGAGGGATGGGGGGCGATCGCCAAACCCACCATCAGACCTAGGGGGAAATCTTGCCCATGGCGAAAACCCTACCTTTGGGAGGGGGATAATCCCCAATCCAAGACAGCCCCCAACCCTTTAAAATAACAGCCATACTACAATTTAAATAAATGTCCTATGCAACCCACCAACCCCAATCAATTTACTGAAAAAGCTTGGGCGGCCATCGTCAAAACCCCAGAGATTACCAAGCAAAACCGTCAGCAACAGCTTGAAAGTGAACATCTATTAAAAGCACTCTTGGAAGATAATGGCCTCGCCAACAGTATTTTTAGCAAGGCTGGGGTCAGTGTCCAAACCCTGCGCGATCGCACCGATGAATTTATCAACCGTCAGCCCAAACTGAGCCAAGTCAGTGATTCCGTTTATCTGGGCCGCAGCCTCGATACACTTTTAGATCGTGCCGATGGACATCGCAAAAAGTTTGAAGATGAATATATTTCCATTGAACACCTGGTTTTAGGCTATGCTCAGGATGACCGGTTTGGTCGGGATCTCCTGCGGGAATTTGGACTCAATGAAGCCAAGCTCCAAGAAATCATTAACAGTATTCGAGGCAATCAAAAAGTGACGGATCAAAACCCAGAAGGCAAGTATGATTCTTTGGAAAAATATGGTCGGGAATTGACAGAACTAGCCCGGGCTGGCAAACTCGATCCCGTGATTGGCCGTGATGATGAAATCCGCCGCACGATTCAAATTCTTTCCCGCCGCACGAAAAATAATCCCGTACTCATTGGGGAGCCGGGGGTGGGAAAAACTGCCATTGTTGAAGGATTAGCCCAGCGGATTGTCAGCCGGGATGTGCCGGATTCTCTCAAGGATCGGAAGGTTGTTGCCCTGGATATGGGGGCCTTAATTGCGGGGGCCAAATATCGCGGTGAGTTTGAAGAACGCCTCAAAGCAGTGCTGAAAGAGGTGACGGAATCCAATGGGCAAATTGTTTTATTTATTGACGAAATTCATACCGTTGTTGGAGCTGGAGCCACCCAAGGGGCGATGGATGCCGGCAATTTATTAAAACCGATGTTGGCCCGGGGAGAACTGCGCTGCATCGGGGCGACGACCCTGGATGAATATCGTAAATATATTGAAAAAGATGCGGCGTTAGAACGACGCTTTCAATCGGTGATGGTCAATGAACCGACGGAAATTGATACGATTTCAATTTTACGGGGTTTAAAGGAACGGTATGAGGTTCACCATGGGGTGAAAATTGCTGATAATGCCCTGGTGGCGGCGGCAACATTGTCCAATCGTTATATTAGCGATCGCTTTCTTCCTGATAAGGCCATTGATTTAGTGGATGAAGCGGCGGCTAAGTTAAAAATGGAAATCACTTCTAAGCCGGAAGAACTGGATGAAGTAGATCGCAAAGTGTTGCAGTTGGAAATGGAAAAGCTTTCCTTGCAAAAGGAAGCGGATCAAATGTCCCAAGAGCGGCTGAAAATTTTAGAAAAAGAACTAGCCAACTTTAAGGAAGAGCAATCGCGTCTCAATGCTCAGTGGAATTCTGAAAAAGCGGTGATTGATCAACTGCAAACCATTAAGGAAACCATTGATCATGTTAATGTGGAGATTCAACAGGCCCAGCGAGATTATGATTATAACCGAGCGGCAGAACTGCAATATGGCAAGTTAACGGATTTGCAGCGGCAAGCGAAGGAAGTGGAGCAAACGTTAACGGAGATTCAAACCACGGGTAAATCTCTCTTGCGGGAAGAGGTTTTAGAATCGGATATTGCTGAGATTATTTCTAAATGGACAGGGATTCCCGTCAGTAAATTGGTGGAATCCGAAAAGGAAAAACTGCTGCATTTGGAAGATGAGTTGCATGAGCGGGTGGTGGGGCAAGATGAGGCGGTGACGGCGGTGGCGGATTCAATTCAGCGATCGCGGGCTGGTTTAGCGGATCCCAACCGACCCATTGCTAGCTTTATTTTCCTCGGGCCTACGGGGGTGGGTAAAACGGAATTAGCCAAGGCCCTAGCTCGCAATTTGTTTGATACGGAAGCGGCGATGGTGCGGATTGATATGTCGGAATATATGGAAAAGCATAGTGTTTCCCGTTTGATGGGCGCACCTCCGGGGTATGTGGGCTATGAGCAGGGGGGACAGTTAACGGAAGCGATTCGCCGCCGCCCCTATTCGGTGATTTTGTTTGATGAAATTGAGAAGGCCCATGGTGATGTGTTTAACGTCATGTTGCAAATTCTTGATGATGGTCGCCTCACCGATGCCCAAGGGCGGACGGTGGATTTTAAAAACACGATCATTATCATGACGAGTAATATTGGCTCGCAATTTATTCTCGAATTTGCCTTTGATGAAAGTGAGGCGCAGTATGAGGCGATGCGGAGCCGGGTGATGGAGGCAATGCGGTCTAGTTTCCGGCCGGAATTTCTTAACCGGGTGGATGAGATTATCATTTTCCGCAATTTGATTAAGGCGCAATTGCGGAAAATTGTCCAGTTGCAAACGGAGCGGCTCAATCAACGGCTAGGGGAGCAAAAGTTAGGCTTACAACTCAGTGAGGAGGCGTTGGATTATCTCGCGGATAAGGGTTACGATCCGGTGTATGGGGCGCGGCCGTTGAAGCGGGCAGTGCAGCGGTATTTGGAGACGGCGATCGCCAAGGAAATCCTGCGGGGTCGTTATCAACCGGGCGATCGCATCGGGGTGACAGTGGAGGGCGATCGCTTGGCGTTTGAGCAAATACCCCCGGAGTTGTTGAAGTTGTAGGCGGCAGAGAGGGGCGAAAAATTTTTCGCCCCTACGCCTCCCCCTCATTGTAAAATCGGAATCTCCGCCATTTGGGGATCAAACACTGCTGTTTGTTGCCCCTGACTGCGGGCGGCAAAGGTGAATAAATCCAACGGCGTTTGTACCAGATCGAGAAATTTCCCCCGTAGTAAAGCGGGGGGCAGTTCCTTAACCGCCCAACGGGCCAGGCGGTAGCTCAATTCTTGAGCCGTGAGGGAACGCATTAAGGGGACACCGTGCAACTGGTGGAGGTATTGGTTAGACCGGCCATAGCGTCGCCATTGGCTGCGTAATTCCCCCAGGGTGCGGCGGTGGCGGTGCTTAACGATCGCCTCCGGCACAAACTGCCAACCGCAGCCCGTTGCTCGCAAAATTCGCCAACAGAGATCCGCATCCCCTCCGGTGGTGAGGTGGGGGCGAAATAAACCGGTGGTGGTGAGGAGCGATCGCCGCATCGCTAAATTCGCCGTCTGACCGTAGGGGCAAAAGGGATGATTGAGGGTGTGGCGTTGGGAGAGGGTGGTTTTCCGTTCGGCATAGCGTTCTAACAAACTATCCCCCGGTAGAGCCACCACTTCCCCAACCGTGAGGCCAAGGGCCTGATCTTCAAAAGGGGCGACTAGGTGCGTTAACCAGTGGGGGACAGGGCGACAGTCGGCATCGGTGAAGGCGAGAATTTCCCCCTGGGCCGCAACAATGCCAGTGTTACGGGCCGCGTAGGAACTTTGAATCGTCGCTTCGAGGAGCGATCGCCCCCGTAACCCCTGCGCCTCCCATGCTTCCATCGCAGCCTTTAACAGCGTAGGGGTTTGATCTTGGCTGTGATTATCCACCAGCAGATACTCCACCCGCTCCCTGGGATAGGTTTGCCGCTCCAAACAGGACAGCAGATCCGGCAGATCCGCCGCCCCGTTATAAATGGGGATAATCACCGAAACAGTGAGGGAAAGACTCGGACTGTTCACCCCACCTTAGACCAAGCTATAGAGCAATCCCCCCACCAGCCGCACCAAAAACTGGCCCAGAAAAGAAAGGGCGAAGAAGGCCAACATCGGGGAAATATCTAAGCCACCCAGGGGGGGAATCAAGGAGCGGAACACATTTAAGTAGGGGTCTGTAATCGGGCTGAGGGCACTAATCCCCTGTTGGGCCCAACCGGCCCCTTGGAACCAGGTGAGTAAAACGCGGATTAATAGAATCACACTGTAGAGATTGAGAAAGTTTTGCAGGCCAACGACCAAAACTCTCACGACATCAGCATCCATAGGGCAATTTCCTGCTCAAATAACGACTTTCTTTGCATTGTACAAGTTGAGGCTAGATTATGGTTCTGGCGAGGAGCCATTGACGGAGCCAAGCTGTTCCCGCACATCGTCGATGGCCAGGTTCAACTGGGCAATTTTGCTTTCCAAACTGCGCCGCGCCCCCTCAATACTTTCCTCCGTGGGTTCTTGGCCGGCAAATTCTTCACTACTGTTGAGGGGCGATCGCCTCCCCGCCGCCAAGGCCCCCACAATCCCCCCCACCGTGCCACCGATCAAGGCCCCCAGTAGGAAACCGCTACCAAATCCATCCCGCTGACTCATGATTTAAAATCCCCTTAAAATCGGCTCAATCTGGGATTATTTTAAGTCCCAAAGGCGCGATCGCCCGCATCCCCCAACCCCGGCACAATATAGCCGTGGTCATTTAACCCTTCATCAATCATTGCTGTGTACACCGTGAGGCTAGGGTAAGCCGCACTCAATTTTTGCAATGCGGGGGGGGCTGCCACCACTGATTCAATGCGCACATTGGCAGGATCTACCCCCCGACTCACCACCTCCGCCATGGCCCGCATAATCGATCCCCCCGTGGCTAACATCGGATCGAGGATCAGCACCCTTGTGTCTGGGTCAAGTTGCGGCGGCAATTTATTTAAGTAGCAGGTATTATCGAGGGTTTCCTCATCCCGCACCAAGCCAAGATGATAGGTGGAAGCAAGGGGGAGCAGGGTTTGCGCCC
>RECT01000144.1 GCA_007693875.1 Spirulina sp. DLM2.Bin59 | reverse complement strand
ATGCGGCGCGCGACACCCAGCTGGACGCAATAGTGCAAGTGTACGCCACCATGGATCCCCCTTAGACCATCGCGAAACCCTACCGCCGTTGCAGTTCGTCGGCAATCGTGTTTTTAGTGACCAGGCGCTACAGGCTATCCTCGCTGAGGATCTGGCTGAACAACAGGAATACAGCTTTCTTGATCTGTTTGCCCTCGCCCAAACCATCACCAGCCACTACAACAATGCGGGCTACATCAATAGTTACGCCACAATTCCCCCCCAGGTGGTGGATGACCAAGCCGGGATCGTGATCTTGATCATTGAGGGGGGCCTGGGGACGATCCATCTCCATTCCTCCCCAGGGAGCCGTCTGCGCAAAGGTTATTTGTGCGATCGCCTGATCGGGGCCGCCCGTCCCCTCGGACTCAATCACCTCCTTGATGCCCTGCGGCAGTTGCAGCTTGACCCCCTGATTGCTGATATCCAAGCCGAACTGGTTCCCACCGCCCGCCCGGAACAGCATGATCTCCACCTAACAATCCAAGCAGCCCCCAGCTTTAGCACCACCCTTGGCCTCGATAATGCCCGCCCGACCAGCATCGGCACCTACCGCCGCCAAGTCCAATTGACGGAGGGCAATCTTTTGGGGTGGGGCGATCGCCTCACCCTCCTGTGGAGTCAAACCGACGGCAGTACCAACCTTGATGGTCGCTATAGTTTCCCCCTCAATCCCCAAAATGGCCGCCTCACCCTCAGCCTCGGTGAGGGGAAAAGCAAGGTCATCGAACCCCCCTTTGATTTCCTCGATTTACAGGGGGAATCCCGTTCCTGGGATCTCACCTGGCGGCAACCGATTTCCTTCGGCCGGCGCACCGCCGCCCATCTCACCCCTGCTACCCAACAGGAACTGGCCCTCAGTCTTAGCCTCAACCACCGCCAAAGCCAAACCTCCATCTTAGGGTTTGATTTTCCCCTTTCCCCCGGAGCCGATCCCCAAGGCCGTTTAGCGGTTTCGCGCCTTAGTTTTGGCCAGGAATGGATCCAAAGGGGCGATCGCGATTATTTACAGATGCGATCGCAATTCAGCTTCGGCCTTGATGCCTTTAACGCCACGATCAACCCCACTGGCCCCGATTCGCACTTTTTCCATTGGCAGGGTGAGGGGGTATGGCTTCATCGCTTCCCCCATCAAGGGCAGTTACTGATTAATGGCCGACTGCAATGGAGCGATCGCCCCCTTTTGGGATCTGAACAAATCAGCCTTGGGGGCCTTGGCACAGTCCGAGGCTACCGTCAGGATCTGGTCAGTCAGGATCAAGGGGCCTTCTTCTCCCTGGAATATCAACACCCCCTCGTGGGGCGATTCAACCACCCTAGCGGCATTATTCGCATTGCCCCCTTTTTCGATTGGGGGCGGGTCTGGCCCGCTCAACCCCTAGGAGCGGAAACCGGAAAAACGTTAGCATCCATCGGCGTGGGGTTATTATGGACAGTGCCCCAATGGTTTGAGTTGGGCCTCTATTGGGGCTTACCCTTAACACCACAGGGCGAGGCAGGGGGGGCAAACCAGCGTTACCGGAACCGCACATTGCAGGAAAATGGCTTTCATCTTTTCCTGCAATCCCAAATCGATTTGTGAACGTTCCCCATGCATTTAGCGTTTTTTTGAAAAAAATACGTCATAACCGCCAGATATAGCGTAGGATAAAAATCCGCATCGCTATCGAGGGAGTTACGAATCATGAATCACCTACAAGAATGGGCCGCCAGTGGGGTTGATGATGAACTAACTCGCCTCAATGTCCGTTCCCTGACGGGCAGTAATTCCTATGATTATCTCCTCTATGCGGAAACCTTGCCTCGCCGCAATGATGGCCGACTGCGCGATCGCATCCTCCATCGCTATCAACATATTGAGGAAGGGGGTTGGTGGTGTTCTGGGGTTGATCTGCTCACGGGGAAAGAAGATCTTTGGGGCTGCTTCAAACCCGTTGCGCCGCGCAAAACAACGGATCAGCGCAAGGTGATTAAATATGAACATCCCCCCCAAGCGGAAACCGGGGTTTTCGCCCTGCGGGTTCCCGATCGCCTCGCCCAAGGGATCGCCCAACGCTATGCCCAACCCTACAATCCCCCCGATGATGGGGCCGTTAGCGTAGCCTCTCCAACGGAGAATCACTTTTGGCAATGGCTCGCGGCCCATCCCGAAATTCCCCTCTGTTTAACCGAAGGGGCGAAAAAGGCAGGGGCATTGCTCACCGCTGGGTTTGCGGCCATCGCTCTGCCGGGGGTGAATGGCGGCTATCGCACGCCCCGCAATGAAGCGGGGGAACGGATCGGGCGATCGCGCCTCATCCCCCAACTGGCCCACCTGGCCCAGAATCGCCCCATTTATATTGTTTTCGACCAAGACCGCAAACCGAAAACGATCCAAGCCGTCAACGCCGCCATTCGCCAAACCGCCTATTTATTGCGGCAACAAAACTGTAACGTGCGGGTGGTGACTTGGGATACTCATCAGGGTAAAGGGGTGGATGATCTGATCGCTCAAAAAGGAATCGCCGCCTTTGAAGCGGCCTATAATCAAGCCTTGCCCTTTGAAAGTTGGAAGGCGACGACGTTCACCCAACTCACCTACCCCGCCCAAATTACCCTCAATGATCGCTATCTTCCCCCCCTAGCCATTCCCCCAGAGGCGCGGCTGATTGGCTTGAAATCCCCCAAGGGGACGGGGAAAACCCAGCTTTTGGAAAAGATTGTTAAAGCGGCGATCGCCCAACAAAAATGGGTGCTCGTGATTGGCCATCGGGTGCGCCTCGTTGAAGCCCTCTGTCAGCGGTTCGGCCTCCATTACATCAGCGAAGTGGCCACCCAGCCCGACGGTTCTACCCTCGGTTATGGCCTCTGTATTGATTCCCTCCATCCCAACGCTAGAGCCAGCTTTAATGCCGCTGATTGGCGCGATGGTGTGGTGATCTTCGATGAAGTGGAGCAAGTCCTCTGGCATGGCCTCAACTCCAGCACCTGCCAAGGCAACCGCGTCGCCATTTTAAAATCCCTCAAAACCCTGATGCAAAATGTCTTAGGGGGCCAGGGTCAAGTTTATGTGGCCGATGCGGATTTAAGCGATGTTTCCCTGGATTACCTGATGGCCCTAGCCGGGGTAGACCTCACCCCCTGGATTGTGGAAAACCATTGGCAACCCACCACCGAAGCCTGGCAGGTGTACCATTACCCCGACCCCAACCCCGATCGCCTCCTGGGGGATTTGGAGCAACATATCCGCAACGGGGGCCGGCCCTTTGTCTGCCTCTCCGCCCAAAAGGTGAAAAGTCAATGGGGAACGTCGAACCTGGAGGCCTATTTACGGCAACAGTTCCCTGATTTGAAAATTCTGCGCCTCGATTCCGAATCCCTGGCGGATGCCACCCATCCGGCCGCAACGGCCATGGGGGATCTCAATCACGTTCTGGCTCAATATGATGTGGTGCTCAGTAGCCCCTGTTTAGAAACGGGGGTAAGCATTGATCTGCGGGGTCATTTTACGTCGGTGTGGGCGATCGCCCAAGGGGTACAGGCGGAAAATTCCGTCCGCCAAGCCCTTAGCCGTGTGCGGGAAAATCTGCCCCGCTATCTTTGGGTGGCTCCCTTTGGCTTTAACACCATCGGCAATGGTTCCACCTCCATCGCCTCCTTATTGGATTCTGGGCAACGGCTCACCCAGGTGAATATTCGCCTCTTGCAACAGTCGGATTTGATGACGTTGGATGATGTGGAAACGGGGTTTCAGGCGGAATCGCTGCTCTGTTGGGCACAATTTGCGGTGCGGGTCAATGCCGCCATGGCCCACTATCGCGATCAGGTTTTACTCGGCCTCCAACAGGAGGGCCATCACATCCTCCCCATGGCGGAGCCAATCCCCCCAGAGCCGACGGCAGAGGCCTCCCCTTCCTTAGGGGCAGCCATTGCGGAGGTGCGCGATCGCAACTACAGCGAGGAATGTGAGGCGATCGCCGCCGCCGCCGACCTCACTGAGGCGGACTATCAACCCCTCAAAAAACAACTGGTGAAAACCCCCGAACAACGCCGCCAAGTCCGCAAATATGACCTGGCCCAACGTTACCGCCGCCCCGTTACGCCGGAATTGGTAGAGCGGGATGATCAGGATTGGTATTCCCAATTGCGCTTACATTATTACTTAACCGTGGGCCGCGACCACCTGACGGAGCGGGATGCTCAATTAGCCCAAGCGATGATCTTGGAGGGAGATGGGGCGATTTTTGCCCCAGATTTTAACCGCTCACAACTGGGGGCGAAAATTGGCGTGTTGGATCTGTTGGGAATTGGGCGGTTACTGGCTCAGGGCGATCGGTTATTGCGCAATACCGATGTGGATTTGGTGGCAATGCAGGGGGTGGCGATCGCCAACCGCACATTTATTAAAGCTGCCCTCGGCATTGGCATCCCCAAAAATGCCAGCCCGATCCTGATCATTCGTCGTTGTTTAGAAAAATTGGGCTATGGCGTGAATTGCGTCAAATGTGAGGGGGTGTTAGTGCCCGGCAAAACCAAGCGCAGCCGCACCAAACGGATCCGGGTGTACCAAATCGAAGCCCCCCAAGATGGCCGGGGCGCGGTGTTTACCGCCTGGTTGCAGCGGGATAGGGTGCAACCGGAAATGAGTGAAGGGGAAACTGAGGGCCAAGGCGATCAGGTTGTTAACCTGGCTGTCCAACCCTATGAACAGTTAAGCCTGTTTGCCTAGCACTCCATGGGCAGTCCGAAAAAAGCGATCGCACTGTGCCTTGACAATCCACAAGACAGAATGAAGGTTTGCCGGTATCATGTAGGGGCAATACCCCATTGCTCCTTATGGTTGACTTAATGCCCTCATGTCTGATATTGCCATTCGTGTGGAAAATCTCGGTAAGAAATACCTGCTGAAGCATCAGCAGGAGAGTGATCCCTATGCTTTGCGGTATGCGATCGCCAATGGAGTCAAACAGTGGGGGAAACGCCTCTTGCATCCCCGCCGTAGGGTTGCTCGTCCCGAGCTTGAAGAGTTTTGGGCGCTACAAGATGTGTCCTGTGAGATTCAACAGGGCGATCGCGTCGGCATCATTGGCCGTAACGGCGCCGGAAAATCAACCCTTCTCAAAGTCCTCAGTCGGATCACAGAACCCACCACCGGACGGATTACCCTGAAAGGTAGAGTGGCCAGCTTATTAGAAGTCGGCACTGGATTTCATCCTGAACTCACCGGACGGGAAAATATTTATTTAAATGGTTCAATTTTGGGCATGAGTCGCCGGGAAATTGAACGAAAATTCGATGAAATTATTGCCTTCGCGGAAATTGAACGATTTTTAGATACGCCGGTTAAACGCTATTCTTCCGGGATGTATGTGCGTTTAGCCTTTGCCGTTGCTGCCCATTTAGAACCGGAAATTTTAGTCATTGATGAAGTTTTAGCGGTGGGAGATGCCCAATTCCAAAAAAAATGTCTCGGTAAAATGAAAACTGTGGGCAAAGATGGCCGCACAGTAATTTTCGTGAGCCATCAAATGGGGATGATCAATCAACTGTGTAACCATGCGTTTTGGTTAAATCAGGGGCGGCTAATCCAACAGGGTTCGCCCCAGATGATCATCAATGCTTATCTTGAATCCTTGAATACAGGGGAAACTAACCAATTTATTGCCACGCCTGCCTTGATCCATGAAGTTAATATTTTTAGTGCCGAAACCGTTAACAAATCGGGAAAGGTTCAGAAACAGTTTGGGCATAATGAAAATATTATTTTAAAAACCAAAATAAAGGTATTTAAATATGTTCAAAATGTCTATTTTTCCATTGTACTTAAAGATTTGCAAGGTCGTAAAATATTTACCACTGAATATAATTTAGATGAAGTGAAAACCATAGTCAAGGAATTAACAATCTCGTTCACTATTCCTCAGGATTTTTTACTTCCTAATTCCTATACGTTTGATTTATTTCTCCATGTCCCCAATGTGCGCCATATTGAAAAAATTGAAAATGTTTGTGAGTTTACAACGATAGATTTAGGATCGGATTTTTCTATGTATAATGGCGTGATTGATAGGGGATGTGTATTTGCAACTTTCTGTCAATGGAACGTTGATAGTTTTGTGCCTGCCATGCAGGATTAAGCCCTGACACTATCGAACAAGAAAATGATTAATAGCCCTCTAAGCGTCAACAGTAATGTGAATCTCATTGAATCCGTATCTGTTGCTAAAATGATTGATCAGTGGCAGAATAACTATAATATTGATATTTCTTCAGAACTAAAAGGCATCTCTGAAATTCATCTCTATGAATGCTGTGAGAGCAAGTTACGGTTTTTTGTCCCCTTTGGTTTAACAGGTTCAGGACAGTTTTATCAACAGCTTCAACAATTTAATTGGTATTATAGAAATGATAAGTGGGAATATGATGCGGCATGGCAAGATTTGCAATTTTGCACAAAGATTTTAGAAGTTGGTTGTGGCACAGGTTACTTTTTGAACCGACTCAAGCAAAGGGGTGAATGTGATATTTATGGTTTAGAATTAAATCCTGAAGCCGTAGCAATTGGCCAGGGGCAAGGCTTACCTATTTTGCTAAAAACCCTAGGTCAATTTGTAGATGAACAGGATCACAGTTTTGATGCGATCTGTGCTTTCCAAGTTCTGGAGCATCTGGGGGATATTCAGGATTTTTTATCAGATACGTTAAAGTTGCTTCGTCCTGGTGGTAAGCTGATCCTTTCTGTACCCAATAGTCAATCTTTTTTAAGGTTCGCTAAAGAAGATTTGCTCAATATGCCGCCTCATCACTTAACCCAATGGAATCAAAAGGCGTTAAGCTATTTGTGTGAACTTTTTCCGCTGAAGGTGATACAGATTACTCCAGAACCTTTAGCAAAATATCACGTTGATCTTTATTTATCAACGTTCTTGGCAAGGTTCAAGCAATACCCCCGGCTGATCTATTCGCCTCTGTTTCGTTTAACGCATCAGGTGATTAAACCGTTGTTAAAAAAATCTGATTTCCTGCGCAAACAAATTGTCGGGCATACTCTCTACGCCTGTTTTGAAAAAATAAATCAACAATAGAAATGCCTTTTTCATTATGGTTTCAGTCCTACAGATCAATCAATCGGATATCAAGGGAGGGGCTGCCATTGCCGCCTATCGTCTCCATCAGGGTTTGTTGCAGCAGGGGGTAGACTCTCGTTTGTTGGTAGGGGAGGCGAAACTGGGGAGCGATCGCATTGCTATTTTGCCCCGTCGTCTTAGGTTAGAAAATCAGTTATCGCGCATTAATCGACGTTTCAGTCTTAACTATCTCAACATCATCAGCAGTTTTGAGATTCCTTCCCATCAATTTTATCAAGAGGCTGATATTCTCAATTTTCACAACCTCCATACGGGCTATTTTAACTATTTAGCTCTCCCCTATCTTACCCGTGAAAAGCCTGCGGTGTGGACGCTTCACGATATGTGGAGCTTTACCGGACATTGTGCCTATAGTTATGATTGCGATCGCTGGCAGATCGGCTGCGGTCATTGTCCCTATCCCCAAGAATATCCTGAAATTAGCCGAGATAACACTGCTTGGGAATGGAAACTGAAGCACTGGCTTTACCAACGGTCTAACTTAACCATTGTTACTCCTAGTGATTGGTTAGGGCAAAAAGTCCAAAAAAGCCTTTTAAAACACTGTCTGATTGAAGTTATTCCCCATGGCATTAATTTGGAAATTTATCAGCCGATTTCTCGCTCTATAGCCCGCACTGCCCTGGGGATTAGTTACTATAAAAATGTTCTCTTGTTTGGCGTGGAAAACCTCACTTATCACCGTAAAGGAGGAGATTTATTGCTGAATGCTCTGCAGGATTTACCCCACAGTCTTAAGCAAGAAACTGTCCTAATTACCTTTGGTAATTGTGGTGATCGAATTACTCAGCTTGTTGGCATTCCTACCTTAAACTTAGGTTATTTAGAAAGTGATCGCCTCAAGGCTCTAAGTTATTCCGCTGCTGATTTAACGCTCTTTCCTACCCGTGCTGACAACTTACCTCTGGTCTTGCAAGAAAGTTTAGCTTGTGGCACTCCTGTTATTTCTTTTAATGTAGGGGGTGTGCCGGAGTTAATTGAATCAGGAAAAACAGGATACTTAGCAGAACCAGAAAATGTGAAGCAGTTAACTCAAGGTATTTTAGAACTATTAAATAATCCTGGTTTGACTCAGAAAATTTCTCAAAATTGCCGTGAGGTGGCGGAACAAAAGTATGGTTTAACACGACAGGCTGAGCGGTACAAAAAGTTATACGATCAAGTTGTCAGTTCAGTTTAATTGCTTTATGACTACATAGCGATTTATAGATTATTGGCTTTGGGCTACATCTATGCATAAGGGGAGGATCACCATGGACGGGTCCCTTTTTGAGCGATTTTTGACAATCTCCAGCCTGAAAGTGCGGGGATCCTTGGCTCATCAAGGTAAAATCTCAGTTATCCTGGACGGGTAACAAGCTGGCTGCTATGCAGGAAATCTGAACACCGTGGAGGTCCCAACGGATCATGATTGCTCAATTGCTCAACAACCGCTATCGCATTCTCCAACCCTTGGGGAGTGGTGGTTTTGGCGATACTTTCTTGGCGGAGGATACGAATTTGCCGTCTCAGCGGCGTTGTGTGATTAAAACACTCCGGCCGGTTCAGCAAAATTCCCAAATCTATCAGTTGGTTAAGGATCGCTTTCAGCGGGAGGCGGTGATCCTGGAGGAGTTGGGGAACGATCATCCCCAGATTCCGACGCTTTATGCTTATTTTGAGAGTGACAATGCGTTTCACCTCGTCCAGGAATGGATTGAGGGGGAATCCCTAGAGCAGCGACGGCAACGGGGGGAGCGATTGAGCGATAGTGCGGTGCGATCGCTCTTAACTGAGTTACTGCCGGTGTTGGACTTTATCCACCAACGGCAGATTGTGCATCGGGATATCAAGCCGGATAACATTATTCTGCGGGCGAAGGGTGGCCAGCCGGTGCTGATTGATTTTGGGGCGGTGAAGGAGACGATGGGGACGGTGTTGAACTCCGCAGGCCGGAGCACTAGTTCCATCGTGATTGGCACGCCGGGTTTTATGCCCCAGGAGCAGGCGGTGGGGCGGCCGGTGTTTGCCAGTGATTTATTCAGTTTGGGGCTAACGGCGATCGCGCTCCTTTGTGGTTGCCATCCCAGTGAGTTAACCACGGATCCGCTCACGGGGGAAATCGTCTGGCGCGATCGCGCTCCGATGGTCAGCCCCACGTTAGCAAATGTTTTGGATGTGGCGATTCGCTCCCATGCCCGCGATCGCTATCCTACGGCCCAAGCGATGTTACAGGCTCTACAGGGCCAGGCGATTCCGCCCACCACAACCTCCCCCCCCCCAACCCCGAGTTTTACCCCCCCCCCCCCCCCCAAAAACCGGTTTTTGCCCCCCCC
>RECT01000300.1 GCA_007693875.1 Spirulina sp. DLM2.Bin59 | reverse complement strand
TTCATCCCTGGGCTAAAGCCGCAGGGCTTTCAAGCTATCGGGATATTCCGTAAATAATCCTCAATGCTCAGGGGTTGGGTTGTCATAGTGGTGTGAAATCCCAGGCTTTTATTTTAACCCCGGCGGCGTTGGGCGAACCATTGGGAGAGTTGGGCACGGCAGGCGGCGGCTTCGATGCCCGCCAGCACGGGGAGGCGATGGTTCGAGCAGGGGTGATCGGGTAGATTTAATAGACTCCGTACTGTGCCGGTTTTGGGGTCATCCGTACCGTAGACCAACAGACCCAGCCGGGCTTGCAGGATTGCCCCGGTACACATCGGGCAAGGCTCCAGGGTGACATAGAGGGTGCAGTCCGTCAGTCGCCAGGTTTGCAACTTCTGGCTGGCGGCTTGAATCACCAGAATTTCCGCATGGGCCGTGGGGTTGCGATCGCGCTCCTTGCGGTTGCCCCCCTGAGCAATCAATTCCCCCCGCCCATCCACCACCACCGCCCCCACCGGCACATCCCCCCCAGCTCCGGCCTGTTCCGCTTCCCCGAGGGCACAGCGCATCCAATGACGGTGGAGATCGTCGGCTTCTGGGGTGAGGGTTTGCAGATTAAACATGGTGGCGCAGATTTCCACTAAAAAGGGCTAGAGTTTTCACACTCTAGCCCGAACGGTTTATTTAATCAGTGAGGAGCCTCAGAGGATGGAAGTCTTGTGGCGATTACTCAGCCGCTTCAGGTTCCTCTTCGGTGTCGCCGGTCATGCCTTCGGTTTCTGCGCCTTCGGGAGCGGCTTCAGTATCGGTATCTACACCATCGGGAACCATTTCTGCATCCGTGTCCATTTCTTCGGTGGGCGCAACTTCAGGCTCAGTGGTTTCCGGTGCAGCACAGCCCACAAAACCAATACCAAACGTGGCGACAAGGATAAGGGTGAGTAAGGATTTAACTTTCATCTTGATCTCCTTCGAGAATAATGGGGACGTTATGGGGAACACAAACAATTAAGAAACGACACATAACTTAGCAGACTGCGCGGGCAGTGCAGCGGTTGATGGTATTGCCGAATACAATAACTGTGTATCGAAGGTCACTATAGCAAATCCCATTCCATTGTTGCGGGAATTTTTGGTCACAATTGATAAGAATACTTAAACAATCTTAAGGATAGGTAAAATTTCTGGTACGTTACGTCTGCCAAATTGTCAAGATGGCTCAATGCTAGTCCAGGTGGGTGATTACGTCCTGGGTGAGCTTGAGAGCATTTGCTCAAAGGCCAGGAGCGATCGCCCCAACTCAGACCAATCCCCCCCTGGGGAACATCCCTCCCATGGGCAACCCTTAAATTGGCAAAAGCAAGGACTGGCCCCAATTGCAGCGAAAATGGGGCGGGTTCTATTCATCAAATTTTGCAATCATCCCTTAAGGGGGGATTAAGAAAGGCGATCGCCCCCTAAACCCCCCCTAAACCATTGTTGTCACCATCGCCGCCAAAAGCTGATCCGCCGTGACCGCAAAGGGCAAATGGTGGAGGTCAGAATCCGGGTGACAGGCCAGGGCTGCCCCCTGGCGGAATTGGCACAAAGGCACATCCCCTAAACCCAGATCCTCTAAACTTTTAGGCAAACCGAGGCGATCGTAGAACTGGATCAACTGTTGGCGGGAGCTTTGGGCCAATTGATTATTTTGCAATTGCTCCTCTAAACGCAACTGCACCAAAATCCCATAGGCCACCTTTTCGCCATGGAGGGCATCGTGGGCGGCGGGAATATGGGTGAGGCCATTGTGGACGGCATGGGCGGCGACGGTGCGGCATTGCGCCCCCCCTAGGCCACCGATCACCCCCGCCAACAAAACGGTACTATCCACCACCTCACACCAATCGGGGCCACCGGGTTGAGCCAGGGCCGCCTCGGATTTTTGGAGCAAAATATCCCGCAGAATGCGGGCCTGCTGTACCGCTGCAATGATCAGCGTTTGGGGGGATGTGCCACTGCTCACCGAAGCTTCATACCATTTGGCGATCGCATCCCCAATCCCCGCCACTAGGGTACGGGGGGGAGCCGTGAGGATCACGTCATAGTCCAAAATTAAAGCATTGGGGCATTGGGGCAGGGCCACATCGTATTCAAAGGCCCCGGCTTCGGAATAAATATTCGACAACGCCGTCCAAGCGGCACAGGTGGCCCCGGAAGTAGGCAGCGTGATGATCGGCAATTGGCATTGATGGGCCAAAAGCTTGGCGGTATCCAACGCCTTACCGCCCCCCACGCCAATGATCAGATCCCCTCGATGGGTGGCAACGGTTTCCCGCAGTTGGGCCAGGGCAGTTTCACTGCAATCGGGGTGATAGGTGGCCGTGGTGAAGGCGAGATCTACCCCTTTGAGCGTGGGAAATAGGGCGGATTCAATGGCGGCTAGGGTGCGATCGCCCCCCACCACCACCGGCCGCGCTCCCCATTGTTGAAAAATTGCCCCCGATTGGGCGATCGCGCCCCAACCCCGCACCACCTGGGCCGGAGCGATCGCGAGGGTGGTTGTAGCGGTGCGGGTCGCGGTCAAAGGGGGGGAATTAACCATGGTTTATCAAAAATGCGCTTTATCCTAAGATACAAAATTTTTAGCTTTGGATCAGCACAAGGTTCGCTCGTAGTGCGGACTTCACGGTGCGTCAGCCGTTAGGCTACTCTTTTGCATCCTGGGTTCATTGCTGACGCACCCTACCGAACAAATCTATTCCCCATTCCCCCCCAACGCCAAAAAACCGGAACCAAAAGGTTCCGGCTCTGAAACGGGACTGACGGGGCTCGAACCCGCAACTTCTGCCGTGACAGGGCAGTGCTCTAACCAATTGAACTACAGTCCCCTGAGTTCGCGAAGTCTAGCATAACGCAATTTTTTAAACCCTGTCAAGGGTATTTGGAGAAATTCCCTGGCTCCCCCTGGCTCCATTGATGCAACCACATCCGCAATAGATGGGTGGCGCGGCAATCGTCCTCGTTATAGCGGCGGATCATCGCCATCGCTTCCTGATCAGCGGTGTCTAACCATTGGTTGTATAAACAGACCGTTTGATCACCACTTAACCCCTGATCGCGCCAGGCAAACCCCAACCATTTCGCCACCGACTTGAGGGAATAGTTTTCCACCGGTAACACCGCCACCTGCATCAGCCAGGCATGGACATCGATAAACCGGGGCAGGAGCGATCGCATCGAGTATTGCGACATCCGGTAACGTTGGCTCAGGCGTTTCACCGTTTCCACCTCATAGGGGGAAAAGTGAAAAATCGGCGCGGTGGGGTAGCGGTGGAGGAGGGCGAGGAATTGCTGCCAGATCAGGGGTTCATCCCTGGGGTGTTCGGCAAAAAAACCATGGAAGGTTTCCGTCTGCTTGGCATGGTTGACACAGAACACCCCAAAGAGAAAATCCACATCCTGATCCGGTTCCGCTTCCAGGTCGAAATACAACTCAATGGGCGCTAAGGACGGGCGCGATGGGTGCATTCTCCCCAAGGGTAGGGGCCGGTTTTCAAAAATAGCCTGGGCTTGACGTTGGAGGTGATGGGCGATCGCTGGCTCGATCTCCGGCTCCACCTGCTCCGGTTGCAATACCGCCAACTGGGCCAAACTCGTCACCCCCGCCCCCTGCAAACTGGCATAACGGCCCGGTGTCACCCCCGGCACCAGGGATAAATGCTGAATCGCCACCGCCACCCCATGACAATGGTCATACCAAGGGCAAAGGCTACAGCGTTGGCGAGAAATAAACACCTCCGGCGGTTCCGGCCCCCGCAACGCCGCCACACAGTCCGTCACTGCCGCCACCATCTTCCCCAGCCAATAGCCCGAATCGACGCGATGGCTGCTCCCCTCCCGTAGAATTAATTGGGGATCAGGGGGGGGCGTCGCCTGAACTTGGGTGAGAATTAACCCCTGAAACATGGCCACCAGCTTGTATTCAGATTTAGGCCGTTTTCCCAACTTAATATTCACCGGCTGATAACACCAATCCCCAAACCGGGAAACCCCCGGCTGTTTCACCAACAGCGTCGGCCGCCCCACCAGTTCCAGCCCTGTCCATTGGGGGAACGCCTCTAGGGGGGCTGTCCAGCGTAAAATCCCCCGGTGAATTTGCTCCACCCCCGCCGCCATCAAGGTTTCCGTAGCAGCGGCTCCGGCGGGCCAATCCTGAGGGGCATATTGGGGCGTAACCACCGTCTGGCCCGCTAACACCCGTTGGATTTGCTGTTGGTGTTCCCGGCGCAGCTTGAGGACGAAATCCTTTTCTGGGGCGCGGTGGTGGCGATCGCCCTCCCGGTGAAGATAGGCGCGGCGATGGCAACGGGCATAGTCCAGCAGGAGATCATCAGTGAGCAGTATCATGGAACTAGCCATGGATTTCCTCGACAGCCCGCCCCAAAAAGTTGTTGTTACCCTTAACCATGCCGTGTGTGGGAGTGATCTCTATCAATTTGGCCTCAGCGCTTCCTATGATAATAAGTTTAAAGACATCACATCAGGGTTATGGAGAAGCAGAATACTCAATTTTTAACATGAGGAAATCATCATGCAGGTGCTAGTGATCGGAGAGGGTGTGACGATCAAACCATTTCTACAACTACTCCGCTCCGGTGGCCACGCCGTCACTTGCGAAACCACGATTCATCATTTGCCCCCACCCCCTCCCTTTTACCCACTCATTGTCATCCAAGGCCCAACAACAGACTCGGCCTTTATCGCCGCCTGCCATCATCTCCGCCAAACCCACACCTATGCCACCCTCGTTGCCCTCCTCCCCACCCTCGACAGCACAGAATTACAAGCCCTCTTAAATGTGGGTCTTGATGACTATATTCTCCAATCCACCCCCCTCATTGAGCAAAAATTGCGGCTCAGGATCATCGAACAGCAAAGCCAACGGCGACCCCTCGCCATTCCTCCCACCCCCAACCAGACCGGCATCAAAACCACGGCCCTGAGCCAATTTCCCTACCTGGCCAGCCACCACCTACGGCAAACCCTGATCCAAGTCCGCAATCAACTCAATGACCTCCTCACCAAACCCCGCGAAACCCCCCTTGAGGAAAGTACCGCCAGTTATCTCAATCAAGTGATTGAGCGAGCAACAATGATGCAGCAAATGTTAGGGGATATCTTGCTGGATACCCAAAGCCATTTGCAAAATACGCTGATGATGCCCCCGATTACTCACCAGGATTATTTGATCTTGGATGAAAATTTGAAGATTCAAGAATTTTCCGATGGGGTGCAACGCTATGCGGAAGCCCAGACCGCCATTGAACAGAATCAAGATGTGCGGGAAAGTTTTCCAGAGTTGTCAGGACTAGAGGATATTTTACGGGCAATTTTAAGAAATGATCATCGTGGCTATGAAATTTCCGGAATAGCAAGATTTTCTGACTCTGATTTTCCGCTTTATTTTGATTTATATATTAGTGTTTATCCCAACGCTATTTTTAACGCCAATCCGCCCCATTTGATTATACTGCTCAACAATGCCACCGAGCGGATGATGTTTCAGCAGCGCCTGATTCAAAGTGCCAATGAGGCACAATTGCTGCTTAAGAAATTAGCCACGACGAAGAATTACATTACTCAAATTATCAATTCTATGGCTGATGCCTTGATTGTCACCACCAAATCAGGGATCATCAAAAAAATCAATGCAGCGGCGGAGCGGTTGTTTGGCTATAGTGAATTGGCCCTCATTAACCACCCCATTGATCAAATCGTTAAGGATCAAAACTTTTTAAATCATATTGCTGAAGAGAAAATCATCTCCCAAGCGGAGGTGATTTGTCAGCGACGCAATGGTGATATTGTTTATGTTTCTTTTTCCTGTAGTGTGTTTGAAACGGAAGAAGATACTCAAGATTTTGTCTGTGTGGGGCGGGATGTCACCGAGCGCAAAAAAGCAGAGGCTCAAATTCAGCAGTTAAATGTCTCCCTACGGCAGCGCACCGTTGAACTAGAGGCGGTCAATGAGGAGCTTGAATCTTTTTCGCGAACGGTTTCCCATGATCTCCGCACGCCCATTTCCCATATTGAATTTTTCAATCAGATGCTTGAGGATGAATATGGAACTTATTTAGATGAGGAGGGGCAGGATTACTTAGTACAAATTAATAATGCCTGCCGGCGGATGAAACAATTGATTCATGATCTGTTGCAGTTATCGCGGGCAACGCGGGCGGAATTAACCTTGGCGCCGGTGAATCTCAGTAAAATCGCCCTGGAGGTGATTGATGAGTTGCGGGCCAATGCCCCCGAACGGCAGGGGGAGTTTTTGGTGGCGGCGGATTTAGAAACGGTGGGCCATGAATCGCTGTTGCGGATTATTTTGGAGAATCTTTTGGGGAATGCTTGGAAATACACGCGGAAGCGATCGCACCCTCGCATTGAACTGGGCCGCTGTGAGGATCCCCAGGTTTACCAAAAATACAATCTCCCGGGGGAGACTTCCCTCTTTTTCCTGCGGGATAATGGGGCTGGCTTTGATATGTCCCATGCCGATCGCCTCTTTAAAACCTTTGAACGGCTCCATTCCCAAAGTGACTTTGAAGGCACCGGCATTGGTTTAACGACGGTGCAGCGGATCATTCGCCGCCATGGGGGGGAGATTTGGGCAGAGGGCCGGGTGGGGGAGGGGGCTATATTTTACTTTACAATTAACCCACAAATGGTTTCGCCGCTGGCGGCCTACGCGGCAGTGGATTAACCCCCCTTTGGAGCATAACGTTGGTGAGTTTTACGATTAAGCAGGCGGTCAGCCCTACGGCTACAGGCTACGAAATTCTCGATCTATACATTGAGGGCGAAGAAATCCAGGCGATCGCCCCTGAGTTGCCCCCCCGAGGCACAGTGATCGATGGCTCCCGGCATTTACTCTTACCGGGCTTTGTCAACGCCCACACCCATTCCCCAGAAGTTTGGCAACGGGGGGCGATCGCCCCCTACCCTTTAGAACTGTGGCTGACGGAACTCTACGCCATTGCCAGCCTCACCCCGGATCATATTTATCTCAGTGCCATCGCTACGGCGGTGGAAACCCTCCTCAGCGGCGGCACAACGGTGGTGGATCATCTCATTCTCCTACCGGGTCAGGAGTTGGAAACCATCGCCGCAGCGGTACGGGGCTATCAAGCGGTGGGGATTCGCGCCTTTATTGGCCCATTAATCTACGATCAACACCCCGATGCGGGGATTCCCAAGGGGGATACGGATTGGCAACCGGGGGAGGGGGATCTCAACACTGGGCAAATTTTGGAGATCTTAGAAACAGCGGTGCAACGGTTCCACCGGCCCGAGGCGGGGATCTCGATTATGGTTGCCCCCACGGGGATGCAGCTTTGCTCTGATCCGTTGTTTCGCGGTTGTGTGGATTTGAGCGATCGCCACAACCTTTGTCGCCATACCCATTTATTGGAAACGAAGGCCCAGCAACAACTGGCCCAGGAAAAATATGGCTGCTCTGCCGTGGCCCATTTAGAAAAACTGGGGTTCTTAAGTCCCCGCACCTCCCTGGCCCATTGTGTCTGGTTGGATGATGCTGATATTGAGATCCTGGCCGCAACCGGGTCTACAGTGGTGCATAACCCCTTGAGTAATCTGCGCTTAGGCAGTGGTATTGCGCCGGTACTGAAATATGCAGCGGCGGGGGTGAATGTCAGCTTTGGCTGCGATGGCTCCGCCAGTAATGATGGCCAAGACCTGCTGGAGGCGATTAAAATTGGCATGATGTTGCACAATATCACCGATGCCGATTATCGCCATTGGCTCACCCCCCGGATGGCGGTGGAAATGGCGGCATTGGGGGGAGCAAGGGGTTTAAATTTAGGCGATAAGTACGCTATCGCGGATCGCCTCGGTACGCTCCACATTGGCCAACAGGCAGATCTCGTACTCTACGATCTGCAAACCCTCTCCCTCCTGCCGAAAACCGATCCCCTGGGTCTATTGGTGATGGGTCGGCCCACCAATGCCGTGGCCCATAGTTGGGTGCGGGGTGAGCAGATTATGGCCGGGGGGAAACCCACACGGCTAGAACTGGCTCAACTCTGTGCCGATCTCGATCGCCACAGCTTGGGCGCAATCCAACGGCCTTCCCCGGATTTAATGGCGGTGGAAGCCCATTATCGTCAGGTGATGGGGTTGCCCATTTAGGCCGGCTCAACGTTCCCCCTCAGTTATCCTAGGGAAAAAACAGGCAGAACCATGGGTAAAACCGCAGTCCCAGAACAAGGTCAGTTGGTCGAAGTGCGGGGCAGACGCTGCACCGTCCTTAATATTGAACCTGCCACGATCCCCAGTCATCCCCTCCAGCTTCGGCCCGTCCCCCCGCAGCATTTGGTGAGCTTGGCGGTGATTGAAGATGATGCGGCGGGGCAAACCCTAGAGGTGATTTGGGAGTTGGAGAACGGGGCGCGGTTTTTTGAGGAGCGGGAATTGCCCCGGCCCCATGGGTTTGATGCCCCGGAGGTGTTGGCGGCCTTTTTAGATGCGGTGCGGTGGGGGGCGGTGTCGAAGGGCGATCGCACCCTGATTCAATCCCCCTTCCGCAGCGGCATTGATATTGAGGATTATCAGTTAGACCCAGTGATTAGGGCGGTGCAAATGCCTCGGGCTAACCTCTTGATTGCCGATGATGTGGGGTTGGGGAAAACCGTCGAGGCGGGGTTAGTGGCGCAGGAATTCCTACTCCGGCAGCGGGCCCAACGGATGCTGATCGTTTGCCCTTCTGCCCTACAGGTGCAATGGCAGGAGCAGATGCGGGATAAATTCGGCCTCGATTTTCGCATTGTTAGCCGTGATTTGATGGGCTATTTGCGTCGCTATCGGGGGTTACATGTTAACCCCTGGAGCCATTACCCCCGCCTGATCACCTCCATTGATTTTCTGAAGCGCGATCGCCCCCTGCGTCTGTTGCGGGAAACCCTCCCCGCTGAAGGGGAATCCCTCTATCCCCGTCGTATTGATTTATTAATTGTCGATGAAGCCCACAACATCGCCCCCGCTGCTGGGGGGAAATACGCCGTCGATTCCCAACGCACCGCCGCCATCCGCGCCCTCGTCCCCCACTGTGAGCATAAACTGTTCCTCACCGCCACACCCCACAACGGCTATCCCGAAAGTTTCACCGCCCTCTTAGAACTCCTCGATTCCCAACGGTTTGCGCGGGAAGTCCCCCCCGACCCGAAACAGTTGCAATTGATCATGGTGCGCCGCCTCAAGCGGGAATTACCCCCCCATTGGGATGGTACGCCCCGGTTTCCAGAGCGGCGGTTAGGGGCGATCGCCGTCGATTATGACGAACAGGAACGGGAAGCGAACCGCAAGCTCAATGCATACACCCGGTTACGTCGGGAGGGGGCCAACAGTCGTTTAGAGCAAACCGCGACGGAATTTGTCCTCAAGCTGTTAAAGAAACGCCTCTTTTCCAGCCCCCAAGCCTTTCTGACCACGCTCCAGAAGCATCTACAC
>RECT01000227.1 GCA_007693875.1 Spirulina sp. DLM2.Bin59 | reverse complement strand
CCCGCTACTACCGGTAATTGCACAGCCTGGGCCGCCGTGATAATCTCCCGATCCGTATGGGGGGAAAAGAGGAACTGCGCCCCCGCACCATGGGCCACCCCCACCGCAGCCCCATCAAGAATCGTCCCTGTGCCAATGCAACAATCGGGAAAATCCCGGCGCAATTGGCGGATTAAATCGGCAGCGCGATCGCTGTTCCAAGTAATTTCCACCATCACCATCCCCCCAGCAATCACCGCCCGGGCCATTTCATAGCCGAGGGCAAAGCTGGGGGCGCGGATCACCGCGATCGCCCCCGCCTGCTGAAGGCGATCGCGCCAACCCTGCGCCCAATCTTGATCCTGATCCATAGCCAAAATCCCTATTCTAGCCCCCGCCCCCTCCAGCCCCCAACAGTTGGGATAAACTGGTCAAGGGGCGAAAACCCATCAACAGTGATTCCAAAGGGGAAACAAGCAATGCCATGAAAACCGTTATTCTCTGTGGGGGGTATGGCACCCGCATTCGCGATGTCACCGAAGATATCCCGAAACCGATGATTGCCATTGGCGACCTGCCGATCCTTTGGCATGTGATGAAATATTATGCCTGCTATGGTTTTCAAGATTTTGTGCTCTGCCTCGGCTATAAGGGGCGATCCATCAAAGACTTTTTTTTAAACTATGAAGCCTATACCCGCGACTGCACAGTCACCCTGGGGAAAAATCAAGCCATTGAGTTTGACACCGATCACGAAGAATTAGATTGGCGCATTACCCTCGCTGAAACAGGCCTAGGGACAATGACCGGGGCGCGGATCCGCAAAATTAAGCAATATATCGGCGAGGATGAAAATTTTTTATTGACCTATGGGGATGGTGTCAGTAACGTTGATCTCCATCAATTGGTGGCATTCCACCACAGCCATGGCCGCATCGTCACCGTTACCGGCGTGCGCCCCCCCGGTCGGTTTGGAGAATTGCGGGTTGATCCAGAGCAGGTCGTGACCGAATTTAATGAAAAGCCCCAAGCCACCGCCGGGCGAATTTCCGGCGGGTTTTTTGTCTGTCGCCGTGAGGTGTTTGATTATTTAGAGGATCGGGATGATCTTGTTTTTGAGCAGGAACCGCTGAAGGCCCTTGTGCGCGATCGCCAACTGGCAGTTTACGAACATGATGATTTCTGGCAATGTATGGATACCTATCGAGATTGGCAGTTGTTGAATAAATTGTTAGACCAGGAGCAGGCCCCATGGGTAATCTGGTAGAGGCGATCGCCTCACTACGGGGTAAGCGGGTTCTGCTGACCGGTGATACCGGCTTTAAGGGATCTTGGTTGGCCCTTTGGCTCCTGGAAGCAGGGGCAGAGGTCTATGGCTATGCCCTGCCCCCCCTCCGACCGGAGGATCATTTTAATCTGCTGGGGCTGCGCCATCGCCTCCACCACTGTGATGGGGATATTCGCGATCGCCCACAACTGAGCCAATTTTTTCAAGAGGCTCAACCGGAATTCGTCTTTCATCTGGCCGCCCAGGCCCTCGTCCGGGCATCCTACCAAGATCCCCAAACCACCTTTGACACCAACATCGGCGGTTCCGTTAACCTCCTGGAATGCGTCCGGGAAACCGCCTCCGTCCGCACCTTAATCTACGTCACCTCCGACAAATGTTATCGCAATCAAGAATGGCTGTGGGGCTATCGGGAAAATGACCCCCTGGGGGGACGGGATCCCTACAGTGCCTCCAAAGCCGCAGCGGAAATTGTCTTTGCTGCCTATGGGGATTCATTTTTTGCCACCCGCCCCGATTTTGGCTATGGTGCCGTTCGCGCTGGCAATGTCATCGGTGGCGGCGACTGGTCTAGCGATCGCCTCGTGCCCGACTGTTTCCGTTCCCTCTCTGCCAATCAAACCCTGCTGTTACGCCACCCCCAGGCGACGCGGCCCTGGCAACATGTGTTAGAGCCGTTGAGTGGCTATTTAACCCTCGCCATCGCCTTAAGCGAACACCCCAAACAATTTTCTGGGGCTTGGAATTTCGGCCCCCAGGCAGAGGCCAATCGCACCGTCGCCGCCCTCGCCCAGGGCATCATTGAGCAGTGGGGTTCCGGGGCCATAGCCATCGCCCCCCAGGATAGCCCCTGGCATGAGGCTGGACTCCTCCATCTCAACTGTGATAAGGCTCATCATCAATTGGGGTGGCGATCGCGCTGGGACTTTAACCGGACGGTGGCGGAAACCGTGGATTGGTATCGGGCCTTCTCAACCGGTGCCGCCGTGACCCATAAGAGTATCGAGCAAATCCAACGCTATCTGGAGACCGTCGATGATTAAAGATGTCACCATAACCCCCCTCCGGCAAATCCTCGATGAGCGGGGAAAAGTCATGCATATGCTCAAGGTGGGCGATGCCCATTTTCAGCAGTTTGGCGAAATTTACTTTTCCTGTGTTTATCCCGGTGCCATCAAAGGCTGGCATATTCACAAGCAAATGACGTTGAACTATGCCGTCCCCCATGGGCATATTAAGCTCGTGCTCTATGATGACCGTCCCGACAGCCCCACCCAGGGGGAAATTCAAGAAATTTTCCTCGGGCCAGACCACTACTGTTTAGTGGCGGTGCCGCCGATGATCTGGAATGGCTTTAAGGGCATTGGCCAGGAAATGGCGATCGTTGCCAACTGCTCGACGATTCCCCACCATCCCCAAGAAATTGAACGACGGGATCCCTTTGATCCCGCCATTCCCTACAACTGGGAGCTTAAACACCGATGAACGTACTAATCACCGGCGGCTTCGGCTATTTAGGGGGGCGGATTGCCGTGGCCTTGGCCCAAACCCAGCAGGTCTACCTTGGCAGTCGTCGGGTACGGCCTGCACCGGATTGGCTACCCCAAGCCCAAACCGTCGCCATGGATCTCAGGGATCCGCAATCCTTAGCCACGGCCCTAAGGGGGATGAATGCTGTGGTGCATTTGGCGGCGATGAATGAGCATGAATGTGTTGCCGATCCCCATCAGGCTGTTGTGGTCAATACCTTGGGCACGTTGCAGGTTTTAGAGGCGGCGATCGCTGCCGGTGTGGAGCGCTTCATTTACTTTTCCACGGCCCATGTCTATGGCTCGCCCCTCGTGGGGGATATCACCGAGGCCACATTACCTCAACCGAACCATCCCTATGCCATTACCCACCGAGCCGCCGAAGATTTTGTCCTTGCCGCCCATCGTCAGCAACGGATCACGGGGATTGTCGTGCGTTTATCCAATGGTTTTGGTGTACCCACCCATCCCCATGTCAATCGCTGGACGCTGTTGGTTAATGATCTCTGTCGTCAGGTGGTTGCAACCCGTCAGCTCCGGTTGAAATCCAGTGGTTTACAGCAAAGGGACTTTATCCCCTTGGCGGATGTGGCGCGGATGGTTGAGCATTTGCTCCAGTTACCCTCTCAGGATTGTCAGGATGGCTTATTCAATGTGGGCAGCGGTCGCTCCTTAACAATTTTGGCCATGGTGCAACGGATTGCGGCCGTCTGTGAACAGGAACTGGGGTTTACACCGATCATCGATCGCCCCACCGGCTCCACAGATTCAGCCCCGCCCCAGTTGGATTTGCATTACCACTGTCAGAAAATCGAGGCAACGGGTTTTCATTTAACGGGGAATACGGATCATGAAATCGCTCAAACCCTAGCACTCTGTCGCGATAGCGGTGAACCTTCCCCAACCCCCTAGTAGGTGGGCATCGCCCCGCACCCCTAGCCCCCTTGGTTATGGCAAAAATTTCGATTATTATCCCCGTCCGCAATGAGGCCACGACGCTCCCCCACACCCTGCCGCCCCTCATGGCTGAGGGAGATTTAGAAGTGATTGTCATCGATGGGGGCAGTGAGGATGAGACGGTGGCGATCGCCCAAACCCAAGGGGCGAAAGTCCACCGCCTCCCCCCCGGTCGCGCCCAACAGATGAACTATGGGGCCAGTTTAGCCAGGGGTGAAATCCTGCTTTTCCTCCATGGCGATACCCAACTGCCCCCGGATTTTGCCCCCATGGTGCGATCGCTTCTCGAAAAATCGGGAGTCGTGGCCGGCGCATTTCAATTAAAGATCGCGGGAGAAGGGAATGCACTCCGTTGGGTGGAATGGTGGGTGAAGGTGCGATCGCACTGGCTGCAACTCCCCTACGGCGATCAGGCCTTGTTTATTAAAAAAGCCAGGTTTGAACAATTGGGGGGCTTTCCCCCTTTGCCGATTATGGAGGATTTCGTTTTTGTGCGCCGGTTACGGGGATTGGGCAGGGTGGCGATCGCCCCCCAAGCCGTCACCACCTCCCCCCGCCGCTGGCAACGCCTCGGCGTATTCCGCACGACGCTAATCAACCAAGGGATGATCCTCGGCTACTATTTGGGGATTTCGCCCCAGCGTTTGGCGCGATGGTATCGGGGGCGAAAATAGTAGAGAGGAAAAGAGAAGAGAGGAAAGAGAAACCTCACTCCTCACTCCTCACTCCCCAAACACCTCCCCCGTCCAATTGCCATGTAAACCGTAGGGAATATGGATTTTTAAATGCACCGAGGCGATCGGCCCGGCGGCAATATCCGCCGCATCCACAATCACCAAATCCGAACCATGGCGGGCCGCATCATAGACGAGCATCAAAATCCAGCCCGCATCCTCCGCCGTTGCCCCCGGTTTTGGCACAAACACCGGTTCCGTCATAAACCCCTGGGGCGCAAAGGAATAAAACTGCTTCGTTCCCATCTCAAAATCGAACTTCACCAACGCTTGCAGCGGTGCATTGCCCTGGGATTGTTGGGCTGTGCCGCAGTAGGCGTAACGATAGGGGCGGCCCTCATAGGCCGGGTGTAGCGTCGGGAACTCCACACAGCGGGATTCCAACATTGTTGCCGTTGCCGTCTCCGTCGTCAGATCCAAACTAAACCGCCACAACTGCCCCGGATCCACCTTTGTAAAATCCACATCCCGGAAATCAGAATTCGGCTCCACTTCTGGGAACGAGGGATAACAGATCGAATCAATCCCCAGATGCTGCTCATCAATTTCCCAGGCATTGGCATGGTGGAACACAAAACCGGCCTTAGCTTTGAGCATCTTCATCGGCTGAGTTGAAGCCGGATCCCGAGGAATGACAATAATTTTCGTTTCCTGATCCGGTTGGAACTGCACACATTCCGCCGCCCCCCGCTGGCCAAACAGGAAGGGCAAGGGGTTGAAGCTCACCGGATTTTGAAAGAAGAGATAGTAATGGGGCGTGATCGCGAAATCGTGGATAAAGGCAAAGCCGGGAATCGGTTGGGATTTGCGCCGCAGTAGTTGCCCTTGGGGATCGAGTTCGTAAAGGTGGAGGGTGCTAACCGGCCCGGCGGAAAGGGAGAAATTCACCAAACAGGGTTGGCCGTTATCAAACACACAGGCAGGATCAATGCGGGGATGGGCAGAAAAAGCATCCCCCTTGCCCAAAATCCCATCCAGATCATCAATACCGATGGTTTCGAGATTGTGGGGATCAAGGCGATGGGGTTTCCCCGCTTCCCAAAGGGCGAGGAGGCGGTTCCCCCAATAGATCACATTCGTATTCGCAATATTTTTTAACTGCAAATCAAACAGATTCGCCCACCAGCCCCCGCGTTTTTGCGTGCCAAACACGCCCCGGTAGCAAATTTTTCCCGCCGCCTGCTCCTTCACATACCCCTCGGTACGGACAAAGCGGTTTTGAAAATGGACTTTACCATCCTGAAAGGCGATCGCACAGACCATCCCATCCCCATCAAAGGGGTGATGGATCGTTTCGCCATTAATATCCAACAATCCCGGCCCATTGCGGAACAGCGTTCCCGTTAATTCCGGGGGAACTGTGCCGGTAATCTGATCAACAAAGTAGCTCAGTTCTTGGCGTTGGGATTCATAGCCCCGTTGCCAATCGGTTTGGCTAAAGGCGGGGGTGGTTTTTGCTTCGAGGGTTTGCATGGTTTGGGAAAGTAAAAGTTAAAAAGTAAAAAGGTAAAAGTAAAAGGGTAAAAGTGAAGAGAATTTGCCTTTTCCCTTTTACCCTTTGCCTTTTCTATTGCGGTAACTCCAGGCTCGTTTCCGCCGCTTCAGGCCCTGGCAACCAATGGAGGAAGGGCAGGGGTAGGAGCGTGGAGAGGTTGGTGATCACCAGCAAAAGCCAAAGCTGGTCGAAATTGGTTTCTGTCACCCCCAGCAGGTGCGTCAGTAACGCACCGAACTCCTGGGAGAGGAGGCCGGCTAAATTCCAGATTGACATCAGCAGGGCGAATAGGGTGGCTTCGACCCCCGCCGGACAGAGGCGGGCGGAGAGGACTAACACCGGCATAAAGGCGATTTGACCCATCACCGTCAGGATTAAACTGTCCCCGAGGCTGAACCAATGGTCATCAATGCCCATGGCCCGGTTGGCATGGGTGACGAGCAACAGCGTTGTCATTCCTAGACCGGAGGCGAAAACCGTCGTCCAACCGAGGATCACCCGGAAGGGGACGGCCCGCAGAAATCGCTGGTAGATCCAAATCCCCACCAGGGCCGCCAAGCTGGTTACTAACCGCACCCGGCCCAGGAATTCCGGCTCAAACCCCAGTTCATTGGTGGTGAAGAAGAATAACGCGGTCTCGCTGTTGGGGGTGGCTTGCCAGAGGAAGACAAACAGCGTCGGCAACCAGATCGCCTTTTGACGGATCGCCCACCAGAGGTTCCGGCTTTGGGTTTTGACGAGGGCTAGGGAATTTTCAGCGGCGGCAACGGGTTTTTCGTTAATCCACCAGGCCACCCCACAGACCAAGAGGGGGAATGTGGCGGTGATCCAGAAAATCACGTCAATGGTGAAGGCTTGGAGGAGCCAACCGCTGAGGTAGGCGGTGATTAACCCCCCTAGGGCGGAAATCCCCCAACTCAGGGATTGCAACGACCCGGCTTCACTGTTGCTCTGGCCCCGCACCCGCTCCACCACAATGGAATCGGCGATCACATCACTAATGGCCACGGACAGGGAAGCCAAAAGCATTGCCAAGGTGGCGGCCCAGGCGGTATGCACCACCGTCGCCAGAGCCACCCAGGCGATCGCCCCCAACACCCCCGACAACACCAAGTAGGGCCGCCGTCGGTAGCGGAACAGGGGGAAACCATCGGAGAGAAAGCCAAAGAGGGGTTTAATTACCCAGGGCAAGGCCGCCACCCCCGCCAAAGCCGCCACCTGAGCGGGGCTGAGGTGCAATTCATCCTTGAGGAAAAAACTCACCGCCAGCCGGGATAACCCCAAAATTCCTTGGACAAAATAAACGGTTAAAATGGCGATCAGTTCGGCATTGGGTTCATTCCCCAACAGGACTTTATCGAGGAGGGAATTTTTAAAGCGATTTAACGGGGAGGCGGAAACAACCATAATTTGCTGTTGAAACAATCAAGGGGCGGTCAAGGACAGAATCAGGGGACGCATTTTTCAATTGCTCTGGCCGCACCAGCATAAATTTTTTTAAAGTTTTATTACTTTTTATATCATAAACGGCGGATTGAGATTTTAGGTGCGCGTAGAGAAAAAAGCCTTAGCCCCATGGATGCTGCCTTTCCATCCTTCCACTCACCCCAACCCCTAAGCCATGCTGTCCCGGTTGCCGAAACCCCTGAAAAAGTTTGCCCAAGATTGGCCAGGTTTCGGCATTGCGGTGATCGCCCTTGTGTTTGTGGTGGGGGGATTGTTGCTAATTCGTCAGGGTGGGGGGATGGAGCGGTTGGAGTTGCTGGTTTACGACAAGATGATGCGCCAGTTGGCTAAGGAATCCCCGGATCCGCGCCTTTTGGTGGTGGCGATTACCGAGGCAGATATTCGGGAGCAACGCCATTGGCCCTTGAGTGATGCGGTGCTGGCCCAACTGTTGGCGAATTTACAAGCCCATGAACCCCGGGGCATTGGTTTAGACATTTATCGAGAGTTTGCCATTGAGCCGGGCCATGATGATTTTGTGGCCCAACTCCAAGCCCCCAATGTGATTGCTATTGAGGCGATCGCCGTCAACAGCCTTGAAGCCATCCCCCCGCCCCCCGCTGCCCCACCGGAACAGGTGGGGTTTAATAATCTCCCCCTCGATCCCGATGGGGTGATCCGCCGTGCTTTTTTGTACCTACCCACAGCGGATGATGTGAAAGAAGCTTTTGCGCTGCAATTGGCCTTTTTGTATTTAGCCCGGTTGGGCATTGAACCCATGGAAAGTCCCCAACACCCCAATGTGATGCAGTTGGGGGAGGCTCCCTTTATTCCCTTAACGACCTACGCAGGGGGCTATGACCGCCTCGATGCGGGGGGGTATCAAATGTTTCTCCAATACCGGGGTACGGATACCGCCATTGAGATGATTACATTGGGGGAGGTGTTGCGGGGAGAGTTTGATCCGGCCCTGGTGCGCGATCGCCTTGTGATGATTGGCAGCACCGCCCCCAGCCTCTTGGATCGCAAAGCCACCCCCTACAGTGCCACGTTGGGGGGGGATGGCAAGATGGCGGGGGTGATGATCCATGCCCAAATTGCCGCCCAAATTTTAGATGTGGCCCTGGGGGAGCGATCGCTCCTCACCTATTGGCCGGAATGGGCAGAAGTTGCCTATTTAGTGGCCGCCGCGTTGGTGAGTAGTCTCACGGCTTGGCGGTTACGCCATCCCCTGCTGCTGATCGGCTCCATCAGTGTCAGCCTGTTGATCATTATGGGGGGAGGCTTTTGGCTATTTACCCAAGGGCTATGGATTCCCATTGCCGCCCCGGTGATCAGTGTGCTCTGTACCGCTGGCGTGGTGATTACCTACCAATCCTATGATGACTATTGCCGTCGCCGCATTGTCATGCAACTCCTGGGGCAAAATACCTCACCGGAAATTGCCGAAGCTCTCTGGCAAGGTCGGGATACGTTGCTCAAGGCGGGAAAGTTGCCGGGGATTCGCCTCATGGCCACGATCCTGTTTCTCGATATCAAGGGGTTTAGCACCGTGGCGGAGCAGATGGAGCCGGAAGCCCTCCTCGATTGGCTCAACGATATTTTGGGGGAGATTACCCAAGAAGTATTAACGCGGGAGGGAATCATTAATAAATTTACCGGCGATGGCTTGATGGCCATTTTTGGCGTACCCCTCTCCCGGATTCACAAGGCAGAAATTGCCCTTGATGCCCAAAATGCCGTCTATTGCGCCCTGGCCATTAGCGATCGCCTCACCCTCCTCAATAAGCGTAACCATGACATGGGCCTACCGGATATTCAGATGCGCATTGGCATTTTTACCGGCCCCGTTGTTGTTGGTTCTTTGGGAGGGAAAGACCGGTTGGAATATGGCGTATTAGGGGATACCGTCAACACCGCCTCTCGCCTAGAATCCTGCGCCAAGGAACGGCAACCCACCGATTGCCGGATTTTAATTGCGGCGGAAACCTTGCACCATTTAGGCGATCGCTTCACCGTCGAATCCTGGGGGCCCATGGCCCTCAAAGGCAAACAACAAATGGCGGACGTGTTCCAAGTCCTCTCCATCGCCTCCAAAAC
>RECT01000169.1 GCA_007693875.1 Spirulina sp. DLM2.Bin59 | reverse complement strand
GATGTGTTGATCGAGGAAGGTTTGCATGGAGCCATGGGCCTCGATCAGGCAAAGATCTTGGCTTTCAGGCTTTTCGGCGGTGGTGAGGTGATATTGATTGGCGAGACGGCGGGTTTCCTCTTTGGTGACTTCCCCCAGGGGGAAAAGGGTATGGGCGAGCATTTCCTGGGTGAGGTCATAGAGGAAATAGGATTGATCTTTGTTGAGGTCGAGGGCGCGGAGCAGTTGGTAGCGATCGCTCCCTGGATCATATTGAATGCGGGCATAGTGGCCGGTGGCGATGCGATCGCACCCCCATTCCGTTTGGGCATAGGTGAGCATCGGGCCAAATTTGACGGCGCGATTACATTGGGAGCAGGGCAGGGGGGTAATCCCGGCTTCGTAGCCGGAAACGAGGTAGTTGACAATTTCCGCAGTAAACAGCTCCCGACTATCAACGACGTGATAGGGGATGTCTAGTTGTTCACAGATTTTCGCTGCGTCCACCATGCCTTCGGAACAGCATTGCCCCTTACCTTTCATCAACCAGAGGGTAAGGCCAATCACCTCATAGCCCTGATTATGGAGGAGGGCGGCAGTAACTGAACTGTCCACGCCCCCCGAAAGTCCGACGACCACCTTGCTCATTGTCGTTTCCTGAATTCACCGTACTGATCCAGATGCGCTGAGACGCGATCCATCTTTCATTATGTCCCATTCCTTCGATGTGGGGGCTACACGATCCTGAATAACTGCAACTCGTGCTTGGGTTCCTCCACCCTGGCTCACGATGACGACCATAGGTAGGCGCTGAGATAGTTCAGATGTATGGCAGCAAGCATCTTGACTCAATCCAATATTAGAGGCATTGTAGGAGGGGAGAGTCTTTTGATGTTGTGCATGGTCACGCTGAAAGATTAATTTCCCACTTTTTTTTCTAAATTGCTACTAATCATTACCCATTTAACAATTCATGCCCATTCTAGACACTATAGCGGTTTCTCAATCGATGAGGTACAGTCTAAAGCCCCTCGCCCTCTTTAGGAGAGGGGTTTGGGGTGAGGGCTAGACTTCATGAGTACCGAAACCGCTATATTACCTTTCATAAGTTCAAAGGACTACACAATCTAGAATTGCACAATTTGGGTAAAATCAATTTGTTCGTTGGGAATAATAACTCTGGCAAAACCAGTATTCATCTCGTGCCATGGCATGGGTATTGAGGCGGCTTTGCCGCCTGTTGGAGGGAGGCGGAGCCTCCGGGAAGGCGTTACTTCTGCCAAGTAACGAAGAATTGTTGTTATCGTACTTAATCATTAAGGTGAGGGCTGTAAGCAATGAAAGGTATTGTATTGGCAGGAGGATCAGGTAGTCGTCTACACCCCATCACTTTGGGGACATCTAAGCAACTGCTACCCGTCTATGATAAACCCCTAGTTTACTATCCCCTATCGGTCTTAATGCTTGCTGACATTCGGGAAATTTTGGTTATTACCACCCCTCAAGATCAAGAAAGTTTCCAGCGTCTCCTAGGAAATGGGAATCAGTGGGGATTAAATCTCAGCTACGCTGTTCAACCTCAACCAGAAGGATTAGCCCAAGCCTTTGTGATTGCTGAATCTTTCATTGGCGAAGATACAGTTTGTTTGGTTTTGGGGGACAATATTTTTTATGGGCAAAGCTTCACCACACAGTTACATCGCGCCGTTACTACCACCAATATTCAGGGTGGAGCGACCATTTTTGGCTATGCTGTCAAAGATCCCCAACGTTTTGGGGTCGTGGAATTTGATCATCAAGGGCAAGTGTTATCTATTGTGGAAAAACCCCAACATCCACGGTCTAATTATGCCGTTACCGGGCTATATTTTTATGACCATCACGTCATTGACATTGCCAAACAGATTCAACCCTCATCCCGAGGCGAACTAGAAATTACCGATGTACATCAAGCCTACCTTCAACAAGGCACGTTACGGGTAGAGTTACTCGGTCGTGGCTTTACTTGGCTTGATACCGGCACCCATGATAGCCTATTAGAGGCTTCTCAGTTCGTGCAAACCATTGAACATCGTCAGGGTTTGAAGGTAGCCTGTCCAGAAGAAATTGCCTACAACAAGGGTTGGATTACTCCAGAGCAACTAACCGTAATGGCAGATAAACTAGCTAAAAATTCCTATGGTCACTATTTATTCCAGTTATTAGAAAAAGTTACACCATGCAAGTAATATCAACTAAATTGCCAGAAGTAAAATTGGTTTTACCCAAGGTATATCATGACAACCGGGGGTTTTTCGTGGAAACCTTTCAATGCGATCGCTATGCAGCCCAGGGTATTGGGCCGCAGTTTGTACAAGATAATTTATCCTATTCTCGGAGAGGAATCTTACGGGGTCTACACCTCCAGCATCCTCACGCTCAAGGAAAACTAATCTCTGTATTGCAAGGAGAAGTCTTTGATGTGGCAGTAGATATGCGAGTAGGCTCGCCTAATTTTGGACAATGGGTCGGTGAAACCCTGTCAGCAGAAAATAAACGTCAACTTTGGATACCAGAAGGATTTGCTCACGGTTTTTGTGTCACCAGTGATGCAGCGTTACTGGCTTATAAATGTACAGATTTTTACCACAGAGAAACGGATATAAATTTGCGATGGGATGACCCTGATATCGGTATAGCTTGGCCAATTAACAACCCAGAACTTTCAGATAAAGATAGCCAAGCCCCCTATCTTGCTGAAATAGAATCTGCTCAACTCCCTCCCTATTGCCCAAAATTTTTATGAATCAATCCTGTATTTCCGTTTTACTCGTAGGGGCTGGGGGACAACTAGGACAAGCTTTAAAGGCAACCGCTCCCCCCCAAGTGCAAATCAAAACATTCAACCGTCAGCAGTTGGATATTAGTGATCAAGCAACAGTCATTAACCTAATCACTGAGGCTAAACCCAATTGGGTCATCAATGCAGCCGCTTATACGGCTGTTGATCAAGCAGAAAAAGAACCCGCTTTAGCCTTTGCCATCAATGGAGATGCCCCTGGCTATTTAGCGCAGGCTGTGGATAAGGTGGGAGGACGATTATTACATATTTCCACAGATTTTGTTTTTGATGGTAGAGCTTCAAGTCCCTATCAACCGGACGATATGCCTAACCCTCTCAGTGTTTATGGTGAGAGTAAACTAGCTGGAGAGCAGCAAGTCTTGCGTATCCTAGCAGAGAAGAGCCTCATTGTTCGGACAGCCTGGGTATACAGCGCCATCAACCGCAATTTCGTGTCTACCATGTTGAAGCTGATGAAGACGCGGGATGAAGTACGAGTGGTCGTGGATCAGGTCGGTACACCCACTGCAACCGACACCTTAGCTCAGGCTTTGTGGCAATGTATCGCTCAAAATGCACAGGGCATTTATCACTTTACTGATGCGGGGGTTGCGAGTTGGTATGATTTAGCTGTGACGATACAACAATATGGTTGTCAGTTAAATTTACTGGATCGAGTCGTGCCTGTACAGCCAATTTCCACCCTGGAATTTCCCACCCTCGCTAAACGTCCTAGCTATTCTGTATTGGATAAATCTCGTACTTGGAAGCAGCTAGCAATCACACCTCATCATTGGCAAGCCGTATTGTATAGAACACTTCAAACTTTGAGCCTGATGGACTGACGACAGATCGATCAATTAGCTTAATAAATGGTGCGTCAGCCGTGATGCTGCTCTTTGGCATTATAGATTAATCGCTCTGACGCACCATTCACGAGCATAATTAGCTTTAACCTGCCAAATGTGAGCTGTAGGGGCGAAAATTTGGTATCCAATTGAGCCAATTTCACCCTATTTTCCAAAGACATAATCATTTTTTATTTTTTATCCAATACAGATAGCTGTCTTCATCACGAACGATACTCCCTTTAAAAGTTGTAATCAGCGACAGGTCAGAAAACTCTTCAAGAGATAGAGGGGTATTAGTAATGAATAGAGAATTTTGATTACGGCGAGAAACTTCTTCTTGAACTCTGAATACAGCGTCTTCCATACTAATAGGTTCACGCTTGTTATCCCATAAAACGAATGTTCCAAATTCATTACGATTAGGATGATAGATTTCTTGATGTAGATAAGCAGGAAATGATGCAGCCCACCAATCTGGAAAACCAGAAAGGAAAAAATCTTCTTGCGCATATTCTGTTTTAATGAATTGTGAAGCTTCTTCCGCAGTGGAAAAAGGATGGGCTAAATCTATTCCCCAGGCATAAACACCAGAAATCAAATGGCAAACTAGTAAACCCGTAATGAGTGCTTCTTTTCGTTTTTCAAAAATAGATAATTTGAAGTTGAAAAAATCAAATAATTGATCAATCTTCTGATCTAAGAGTTTCCATGAAAAAAAGGCTCTATAATACTTGGCAATCCATAGACACGCTATAAATACAATCCAAATATGACCATAGTGGCGTGCTGATGCACCATATTTTGTATAATTGAAAATTATTATAGTGCTTAAGGTAGAGAGATAAATCAGCAGTGTAATAGGGTTACGAATTAAGCATAAAATAGAGAAGCAGAGTAATGGGAAAAATAAAGGAGCCTGCCCCCAAATACCGATGATATATTGATGCCAAAATGTCACCTTTAATGCAGGAATTGGAACAAGGGATTTGTATAAAAGCGATAGGCTAGCGGCTAATTGATTAAAGTTAAAACCAAAAAACCAACCTTCAACATTTGCACGATCAGCGGGAGCGAGAAATTGCATTTGAGCTAATGCAATAGCTATACCTAGAATAACTATTGCCAGGTATATGATGAGTTTTGGATTGTTTCGCTGTTCCAAAATCGAACGGTTTAACATTTCATTTTGAGGGGTTTCTTTTTGTAACCAAGGCCAAATGATCAATTCAATACTTAAGCCTAAGAGTATTGAGAATGCGACAATTAAAGTATAAAATGAAACGTTCGCCATTGCAGCTAGAGTTATCGCAATAGCAAGATAGTTACGGCGGCGATCAGTGATTAGCTTGCAACACCAAAAGGTTAGTAGTACCCCCAAAGCATAACTGCGGCTCACTAAGGCATATTCAAAAAAAGGAAAATAGCCAAAACTAAATAAAACAATCTGAAGGCGGCTAAAAGGACTATACAAACTAACTAAATAAACAGATCCTGTTGCCAGCAGGACGTGAAAAATCTGCATGGCGATCGCATTGTTTGTAATCCGAGTTAGTCCATAAACACAGATATACCAAAGGCTAGGATGTCCATCATATCGCATTTGATATATCAGATCCCATAGAGATTCACTTTTTTGGCCAACAAGCCAAGTATGAATCTCATCTCGCCACATTTCATGATTTAAAATACCTAAAAGAGCTAGGCTGAAAAAAACCAGGCTAAGAATGATAGAGAACCGAACTTTATCCTTATACTGAATTTGGGAGTTCATAGGGTATTCAAAAAGGTATGACACAAGGGGTGTTATTGGATGGCAAGAAATGAGAAGGGGATTATAAATCAACTACTCTTTTTTGAAATCACGACGTGCAACAACAATACACTGATAGCCTAATAGTTTAGGAAAAAGATAAGTAAAGAAGGCAAGAATACGATTCAGTAAAATCATTATTTTATTTTGAGGATGTAAACCTAATACTAATTCAATGGGCATTACTGTCATCATTTCTTTGATGACGTGATAGCCATTTTCTTCTAGAAGCCTTCTGATTGTTTTACGGGTGTAGAAACGATAATGAGTACGATCAAGGATGCCTCGTTCAGTATAATTCCAAGATCCAAAAAGAAGACTGAGGCGCACGGTGATATTGGCAACATTAGGGACTGAAACAATTAGTCGCCCATGGGGATCTAAAACTTTTTGACAATCTTTGAGTAGCTTTTCGGGATGGTATAAATGCTCTAGAATGTCTGGCAAAAGAACTGTATCAAATTTTTCCTCTGGGAGATCAGATTGAACTGTGTTGCTAGAATATCCTAATCGATGCCAAGCTTCAGATAATCCTTTTTGCAGATCTGCTTGAATGTAATATTGGAAAGTATCAATATTTTTTGGCTCAACAAGAATGTCAATTCCTGATACTTGATTGTGATGAGATAATGTTGCGGCAAGAAATCCATGTCCACAGCCGATATCTAAAACTCGATGTCCAGATCCCACGAGACGCGAGAAAAGATAGTGGCTAGAATATTTACTCTCCTTAAAAGGATATTTAACAAAAAATTCTTGATATTCAGGATATTTTCTGATTGAGCGAACTGTTTGTTTATAGCGAATGACTGAGCGAAATACATCTTTTGCATATTTCAATCCATTAACATAACAGATTTCTGTGCCATAATAAGTTGGAATGGGAACTTCGTGAATTCTAAAATGATGATGATTTAGTTTGATGATGATTTCTGTATCGAAGTGAAAATCATTGGTCATAGCGGAAAAATCAAGTTGACTTAATGCGGCTACACTATAGGCACGGTAGCCACTATGAAATTCTGTAAGACTCATATTCAGTGACCAATTTTCAAACTGAGTTAAAATTTTGTTGCCGATATATTTGTAGAGGGGCATTCCTCCTTTAATTGCTCCTCCATATTGTGTCATCATTCTAGAACCAAATACGGCATCAGCCTGGTCTGTAACCAGTGGGTGATATAAATGAGCCAGTATTTCTGGTGCGTACTGACCATCGCCATGTAATAAAACGACTACATCAAATCCTTTTTCAATAAAATATTTATAGCCTAATTTTTGATTGCCACCGTATCCTAAATTCTGAGGGTTTTGAAAAATTTTTAAGTTGTGAACTTTTGTTCTTTGTTTATAGCCTAATCCAAGTTCATAGGTATGATCTTGACTGGCATCATCGAAGATGACAACTTCTTCAACATTATTCCAAACATCTTCGGGAATGCGATTCAATACCTTGGCAAGGGTTGAAACAGCATTGTAAGCAACGATGAGTATGCCAATACGTTTATTGTTATTGTTGGCAGATATGGTAATGTTTGATGCAAGCAAATTCTGTTTTTTGGAATAAAGTTTAGTGTTCATGGGAATTAAAAATGGGTATTGATTTTTTTTAAAACTGTTTTTCTGGATAATGTTTTTTCAAGAAATAACACTATTTCAAAAAATCTAAATTAATTTGAGGTTAACATCAAGCCTGAAAAGGATGTACAGAGAGGGTTTGATGGAAGTTATCACAACCAAAAGTAAACTCTCGTGAGCCACGGTAGCAAAATTCGAGCATAATTGCAACCCCATTTTGGATCCATGGAGCTAGACTGTTTTTTGTTGCCCTCTGTCTGATCACGCTGTTCTGAGTCAAAACCGTTAACCTTGCTGAACTTGCCACTGTCTGGGGAGGCGGCTCTGTCAAGTAAGGGGGGAACCCCAACTTTTTTTAAGGTGAATCCTGGCGATCGCCTTCCCCAGGGAGAGTCTTACAGAATTTTGCTTCACCTTGATTCACTGCGATTAATTTAGGGGGAAGTTGGCAATTAATAACTCTTTGCCCATGGCGGCGTTGCCTTGTTTGTAGTTGTTCATGCCATATTGTAGCTCCCAGGATTTCACCTCAAATTCTTGATATTTTTCACGCACATAGTCGCAATTGTCATAGGTCATTAGCCACCGATGGGGACAGTTTTTTAAGGTGTTGAATAGGCGTTCATGGTCAAAGGTGGTGTGTAGATTTCCTTTTTTACCGTATAGTTTTGAGCCGGTGACAGAATAGTAGGGCGGATCTAAGAAGATTAGGACATTTTGACCCGGTTTTTTTAATAAAGCACTGTAATCATCATGGGTGATTTCGATCTTTTCAATGATTTCAATGGCTGCTGCTAGGCGATCAATGGATGATGCTGTAAACCGTTTGTGAAAGGATGCGTCTGAATACCCGCCTGAATCGGCTACGCCTGAAAAGGTAATGCGATTTAATATAAAAAAGTCAACGGCTCTCTGAAAGTCGGATAATTCTCCATCTCGACGAGCCATGATTTCTCGATAGAGCGATCGCCCTTCGTGGTACTGTTCCCGAATTGCCCGCACTGCATTGACTAGGCGTATTTTTTCGGTTTTCAATTGACTCCAAAAACAATAGAGTTCATAATATAATTCTGTTGCTAAAAACCGCCGCTCTTGGTGATGCTGGGATGCAAAAAAGCTGACGGATCCGCCCCCGAAAAATGGCTCTCGAAATTCATCAAACCCAGCGATATGGTTTTTTAAAAATTTAATCGCTTTTGATTTCCCCCCTGGATAACGCAGGGGGCTTTTAATATTTTGTGTTTTTTTCTGAATCATAGTCATTAATTTTAGGCTTGGGAAAGAAACCGGGTTTTTGGGATGAGCTGGGCAGAAAACGAGCCAATGGACGCAACCCGGTTTCTGGTGTTATCGCTGGACTACTCTTGGCGATCGCTCTCCTTGGCGAGGGTTTTACGGTATTCGGCGGCTTCTGCAATTTTAGTAAAAAAGTTTGCCCCTACTGCTTAGGTTTAACCTCAAATTCCAGCTTGGAACGGTAGAAACAGACATCGAATTCCATAAAAAAGTTTGTCTGTCCTAAAATCAGAGGTGCATTCGGGTTTTTCGTCCAAGCAAAGGCTAATTGAACGGGGGGAATGTCTCCAATTTGAACTGTTGCAAAGAATGGGGTTGCTGATTGATTGCCCAAGTTGCCGGTAAGTTGGATAATGGCTCGGCTGTCGTCCCAGGTTGCTCCAAGTTGCAAGCCTAGGTCATAAGGCATGACATTAACTGTAGCTCCACTGTCAACTAGGCCAGAGGCTTCTGCTCTGTGTCCCTCGCGCTGAAGGATGAGGGGCAATCGTGGCAGACTATCAAACTCGTTTTGAGCGGGATTGGTTGTGGAATAGCGGAAACGCATAAGGGCTAAACTTGATCGGCTGAATCTAGGGCTTGCATGAGTGCAGCACCAGCCCCGAAGCTGTTGTAGGGGGTTGGTAAATCATAAACTTTGAAGGGTTCCAAGGGCGAGATGTCCTCTGCGGCTTCTAGATCCTCTGCTAGAATCCGAATTAGTTTTAGCTTCTCAGTGATCGAGAGTTGGCGAACGGACGGTAGAAGGTCAGATAATGTCATAACAGTTATTTCCAAAAAAATCAGGTTATTTGAACTATTCTTGCAGAGCCAAGTAACGAGGGAATTTTTAAACAATCTTTATCCTATTGGTATACTCAGGGTACATCATCACCAGAAGGCTCTCAGGAGTCCCTGGCCCCCTCCAGGTCGCGATCTGGGGGGCTTTTAAATTATAAATTGTCCTGAATGAACCGTGTAGCGTTTCTCATCGATGGCTTTAATCTTTACCATTCCCTTAAACAGGCTCAACGAGATTCGCTTCCTTTGGGGATTAGATGATAATGATTTTAGTCCCCTGTCGGTTACTCATTCAGGGCCGCGGCCTGTAGTTGCGCCACCACCTGGTTTAAGCCCACAGAATTAGAGGCCTTAAACAAAATCCGATCGCCCCGGGGGGGGGGGGGGGGGGGGGGGGGGGGGCGGGGCGGGGGGGGGGG